>CABQMD010000001.1 GCA_902465145.1 uncultured Succinatimonas sp.
GGAGGTGACGAAGATGCAGATCTTATGCTTCCATTGCTTCTTAAACGTGCTACTAAAAGAGTAGTGGTTAAAAGACCGGCAGGCAGTGTTCCTCTGGCTGTAAATTTACTTAGACCATCCGGGGCAACTGATGGAAAGGCTTGCAGGTTTGATATTTATTTTTCTGAGAGTGATCAAAATTAACAGGTAATTATTCCTCCTCCGTAGATTCAGGAGGAGGAAAAGAGCGTGGATTATGCTCCGGATTGCAAAGAAGCAAATCAATCTATGCTTAATGCTGTTGAGATAACGGACGATCAAATCCAGCTTGTATGAAATCTTTCATTACCTGTTCGTTGCTTTTTAGATAATTAGCCAGTCTCTGAACATCACTTTTTTTCTCGGCATCTTTTAATATAACTAAATAATAGTCAAGTTCCGGGTAAAGCTCTTTAGGAGTTTGCCAGAATGAACCTCGTATGTGACCGGTTTGATCCAATATGAGAGGGCGGGTTAGAAATCCGGCTTGTACATTGCCGTTTTCTACTAGTGATAGGACTTGATATTCGTGTTCGGTACGGTAAATCCTGCCTTTTAAGTAATCTGTTGGAAAGTTTTTTCTGGAAACTATTTTCGACGTTGCATAACCTACAGGAGTCAGTTTTGCGTTGGGAAGCGCAAGGGATTTTAATTTTTTGTTGGCCACTGCACTTGCTTTATTGTCTAACAGAGTCGGATCTGCAGACCAAAGGATCAGAGGTGCACGTACCAGTACCGACATAGAAGAAGCAGAGGCTTTCCCTGCACGTACCAACAGTACCGGCAGTTTTTCATCCGCACTTATTACGAGCTCACAATGATTGTTATCCTCTGCTAGAAGTGCTTCTAAATCTTCCCCAGCAGCGTATTTACTTGTGATCTCTGTAGGAGAGTGTTCTTTTATGGCTTCAAGTGCTGAATATGTTTGGGTAGATGCGCATAAGGTAACGGCAGAACAAGTTTCTTTTGGAAAAATACTTAATAAAAAAGCAGTGCCTATTACGTTTAGAATTTCAGATGTTTTTCGCATTGTAGGATCCTGTCGGTTATTTCTTCCGTTTTTACAGCTTTTCTGAGTCTGTCACTAAAACCTTTTGTATTGAGAATTAAGGATAATTGCCCAAGAAGACTGATATAAGTATCAGGATCATCCGGTGAGACTATCATGAAGATAAGATCGCATTTACGTCCGTCTGCAGCGTTGAAATCAAGAGGACTGTCCAAAGTGGCTATGGCTATGGCCGGTCTTGAAGAAAAAGGTCCCGTTGCATGCGGGATGGCAATGCCTTCGGCAATTCCTGCCGGAGATTTTTCATGTTTTTCTTTGAGTGTTTGTAAAAATTCTTCGGCTGAATTGATAGCTCGTATTTGGACTAGTTTTGAAGTCAGCACGCGTATTGCTTGTTGTGGATTTAATACATGTAATCTACAGATCACCGCTTGTTCGTTTATAGCATAACGCAGAGGGTGACTGCTGTAACCTGCACTGATATTCTTTCCTTCCCGATCATCTTCTAAATATTTAAGTACGTTCTCAAAAAATCTGCCGTGCAGTTTGTAATTCAAAAGATATGTTATTGTCATTAAAATTACAGTTGTTACTGCAGCAACAACGGTAAAACGAAATGTAGGTAATAATAAATTTCCGTTGTTACCAGAGTGGTATACAAATGTTCCGAAACGATTGCTGAGTGCAAATACAGTTAAAGCCAGCGGCAGGGCTAAACGACGTGCAGCTGTTTGGAGACAAAAAGCTACACAAGGCACTCTTTTACGTAATTTGAATTCTCCGTAATCAATACAATCGGCTGTCATTACTGTAGTTGAGGCCATTGACCAGCCGATCCCCAAATTGGCAAGAGCAAAAGCCAGAATCACGCCTCCTGTATTGTCCTGAGATCCAGGATTGAAGAAAATAAGTAAAGCATAACCAGTCCCCATAATGAATGCAGATGTGAGGAAAACTCCGCGTCTTGAAAAGACCTTACACATTTTGGGAAATGAAACGTAAGCTGTTATTTGGGAAAAAATTGCAGGAAGTGCAAAAACAATTAACAATTCTTCGGTACTCTCAAGAAAGAGAATTGCTGAGGTTACGGCAACTACGGAAAGCATGACAGATAACTGTTGAAATAACATTACCGTAGCAGTGGTGATTAACTGATCGTTGCCAATTAACGATTTGAAAAAGTCGGAAAAGGATAACAATCCCTGAGCAGGAATATCTTTAAATCTTCCAAATAACATCAGCGACGTTGCAAATAAAATTGCCGCAGCAATGGATGCTCCTGAACGTAATAAATGCAGATCAGATAATGTTTTTGAAAAGAAAAAATAAATCAAGCATACGCTGATTAAAGAACCGGAGCATAGTACCCCTAAAGCTCTGGCTCTTGAAGAAATCAATTCACGCCGGCTGTTTTTATAGCTGAAAGATGCTGTTAAAGACCAAAAAGCAGTTTCAGAGCATACAAAAGCTACTGACCACAGAACGGATATGATAATTGCATAAGGAAAAGTATTATTGCAAGAAGAGGTTGGTGTTGCAAACATGATTAGCATGCAGGCACTGGTTGCCAAAGAGCCGCCCAGCATCCAAGACAGGCAGCCTTTTTTGACTATGAGTTGGCTGTCTATCAACCAACCTGTAAAGAAAGCGGATAAGGTTCCGGTGAATCCGACAATTAGCAATTGCGTTCGAATTTCTTCAGCAGACAGCCGCAGAACAAAAACTAGATAAACTACAAAAAAGATCGTTACAAATGCCGAAGCGCAATAACGACCTGCCGCGGCAACTATAAACGTTGCTTCGGCAGAAGCCAAATTTTGCAGGCGTTTCATTACAAAAGTGCTTTATTAACTTGTAAGTTATGCTTTATTCCACAGTTACTGATTTAGCTAAATTGCGGGGTTGATCCACGTCCGTGCCGTTTATCAAAGCGCAGTAATAGGCAAGAAGTTGTAATGGCAAGGTAAAGAGAATTGGATATAAAACCGGACCTGACGCAGGTAATGCGATTATTTCCGTCTGACTGTCACTCTTTAAATTAGTTTTACCTTGAGAGAAAACAAAAAGTTTTCCCCCTCTGGCTCTGACTTCTTCGATATTTGATTCAAGTTTACCTAAAAGTTCATTGTCGGGAGCTACCACCACAACTGGCATATTCTCGTCTATCAGCGCAATGGGGCCGTGCTTCAATTCACCGGCAGCATATCCTTCAGCATGGATATAGCTGATTTCTTTAAGCTTTAGCGCTCCTTCCAATGCAATCGGATACATTATTCCACGTCCTAGAAACAGGCAGTGATGTTTGCCAGCAAAACGTTCTGCAAGCAGTGCAATACGGTGATCACATTTGAGAACTTCTGAGGCTGCACTAGGTAATTCGGAAATGGCATTACAAATTTCGTTGCATTGTGTATCGTTTATTTTTTTCTGAACAGTTCCTAAGTAGGTGCTCAGTAGTAAAAGACACAGCAATTGCGTGGTGAAAGCTTTTGTGGAAGCTACGCCGATTTCTGCTCCTGCTCTAGTAAGCATTGCGTAGTCGCTTTCTCGAACTAATGAAGAAGCTGCAACGTTGCATATGCACAGCGAAGCTTCATATCCTTGATTTTTGGCAAGTCGTAAAGAGGCGAGAGTATCTGCGGTTTCGCCTGATTGGGATATGGTTATGAACAGTGAATGAGGTTTGACCACTGCTTTACGGTAACGGTATTCAGAAGCTATTTCTACTGAGGATGAAATTCCGGCCAATTCTTCAAACCAGTATTTGCCCACAAGACCTGCATGGTATGAAGTTCCGCAGGCGACAATCTTTATATTTTCGATGTTTTTAAACCGCGAACAGATGAAAGATCCACTGTTCCATCGCATATTCTGCCCAAGGATGTGTGTTCGAGAGCCTGAGGTTGCTCGAAGATTTCCTTTTGCATGAAATGACGGTATTTACCTTTGGATATCGATTCTGCATCCAAATCAGATTCGCATATTTCAGTTTTTCTTTCGTTAAGATGCAGATCGAATACTTTAACTGAGGAGACGGTAATTTCTGCAATAGAGCCTTCTTCAGGATATATAAAACGGTGGGTTACTGGCAAAAGAGCCAAAACATCTGAAGCAACAAAATTTTCTTCTATACCAAGGCCTATGACTAAAGGAGAACCTTGTCTTGCGCATAGCATTTTTTCCGGATTTTTACGATCCACAAGAGCAATTGCGTAAGATCCTTTGACTTTGCGCAGAGCTTCGGCAAGTGCCGTTTTGAGAGGTAAGCCTTTTTTGACAGCAAGGAAATGGATTTCGGCAAGAAGCACTTCGGTATCTGTTTGTGATTTAAATTCATACCCTTCAGCGATAAGAGCACTTTTTAATTCGGCAAAGTTTTCAATAATGCCGTTATGAACCAAAGCCAAATCGCCTATTATGTGCGGATGTGCATTGGCAATTGACGGTTCACCGTGAGTAGCCCACCGCGTGTGTGCAATGCCAGTAGTTCCGAGACATCCTTGTTTCTGTACCAATGCTTTAAGGGCTGTAACCTTTTCTACGGTTTTAAGACAGGTGAATTCATGCAGATTTACAGTACACAGACCGCAACTGTCGTAACCGCGATATTCAAGTCTTGAGAGTCCCTCAAGCAAAATAGGTGCTACCTGACGCTGTGCTACAGCTGCGACAATTCCGCACATAATGACTCCTTTAAAAAACCAACTGCCCGTTATACCACAAAAATTACTTGTCTTTTCTGGGTCTTTGATACCCTTTCATACAAAGACCATTGACACGGGAAATAACAAGATCATTTTCTGTTGCCTTTATTCTGGACGTATAAGTGGTGCCTGCTGCTATGGTAACGCCTGTCGGAACATTTACTGGTGCAACCAATTGGGTGTCTGAGCCTATAAATACATCGTCACCTATTATTGTGCAATGTTTGTTTGCACCGTCATAATTGCAAGTGATGGTACCGGCGCCCACGTTTACTCCTGCTCCGAGTTGAGCGTCTCCTAAATAAGAAAGGTGTCCTGCTTTAGTACCTTTTCCAATGACAGATTTCTTAACTTCCACGAAATCACCGATGTGCACTTCATCTTCAAGAACATTTCCAGGTCTCAATCTGGCAAAAGGACCGATGGTTGTGCGTTTTTTCATTAAGGATGACTCCATGACGGTATAAGGGGAAATTACTGAGTCATCTCCTATTTTGCAATCTTTGATCACACAACCTGCTTCTATACGTACACGATCTCCTAATTCTATTTCGCCTTCAAATACGCAGTTAACGTCAATATAGCAGTCTTTACCGCATGTAAGCCTGCCGCGGATGTCGATACGGGAAGGATCAGCCAAGGTTACGCCGTATTCACGCATCAATTGTTCTGCTTGCATATGCTGATAAGTACGTTCTGCAAATGCCAGTTGTGGTTTGGTGTTTACACCTGTCAGTACGGAAAAATCAGGTGCCATGGACAGTCCGACGTCATGTCCTGATTCGACTAACATTCCGGCGAGATCTGTAAGGTAATATTCTCCTTGAGAGTTATTGTTGCGTATTTTGGGTAGCCATTTTTTGAGAACTGAAGCTTTGGCACAGATAATTCCGGTATTTATCTCGTGGATGAGTTTTGTTTGTTCGGAAGCATCTCTTTCTTCAACAATGTATTCAAGTTTTCCGAGATTATCTCGTACTATCCGTCCGTAACCGAAAGGATTGTCTGCGTAAGCGCTTAATACGCACAGATCGTGTTTTTGTGATTCGACAATAAAGTCGCCCAAAACCTGAGCGGGAGTCAATGGAGTATCGCCGTACAGAACTAATACCAAAGAATCGTCTTTAATGTTCGGAAGAGCACAAGAGACGGCGTGTCCGGTTCCGAGTTGTTCGGACTGCATTACGCAGTCTATGCGTGAACGAATGGTGGCAGGAAGGGCAGTTAATGATTGTTCTATAAGTTCTGCATGATGTCCTACCACTACATGGATATGCGCAGGATCTAGTAATGATGCGGTTTTAATTACCATCTCCAGCATGGGGCGGCCTGCTATCGGGTGTAAAACTTTTGGCAAATCGGAGAGCATGCGTTTGCCTTTGCCTGCAGCTAGGATCACGATTTCAAGCGACATTACAATTTCCTCTTTATTTTTCTTGCATTCAAACAGGAGACGATTATTACGAGAATACCTGCAATTATGAAAGGCATACTGAGGTATTGGCCTACTGTGAATATGGAATCAGTTGAATAATCTGCTTGCTCTTCTTTGACCATTTCAATGAAGAATCGGGAGAGAAACACCAAGGTGATGAACATACCGAAAATTAGTCCGCGCGGTCTTGATCTGATGATGCGGTAGATTAGTGAAAGTAGTATGAAAATTACACAATAAGATAAGGCTTCATATAACTGAGCCGGATGTCTCGGGAAGTTTTCACCCAAAGCCGTAAAAATTACACCGTAATTACCGTGTGTCGGAATACCGACGATTTCAGAATTGAAGAAGTTGCCTATGCGGATCAAAGTGCAGACTAAAGCAGTTGGGATACTCAGCATATCGGAAATTTCAAAGAAAGCGTATCCATATTTTTGGCAGAAATACCAGATAGCCAGTAAGACTCCCAAAGTTCCTCCGTGACTGGCAAGTCCGCCATTCCATACTTTTAAAATCTCGATTGGATGAGATAAATAGTAATCAGGTGCATATATGAGACAGTGACCCAAACGGGCACCGATAACAGTGGCTATGAACAGCAATACGAACAAACGATCCAAATCTTCTGACTTGTAATGTTTGGCTTTAAATAATAACTGCATAATGCAGTAGCCTATGATAAAACCGCCGGAAAATAGCAGTCCGTACCATTTGACTGACACAGGACCCAAAGAGAAACATACAGGATCAAGCGAAGAAACGAACAACATAATCCCTAACTCTCCAAAAAGAGAAATCGTAATACAAACTAAAGATACGGGATAAAGTAAAATAACAACCTTGTATTTTAGCCGATTTTGGGCAAGGATTTCTTAGGAGAACTTAGTGGCATCGGTAGAACATTTCTTCTTAGGATGTGGAATAACCATGTTTAGTCTGGGGCTAATCGCATGCCTTATCCCAGGGAGTTTTAAACGCGGAGTAATAGCAATGCTAACAGGTGATGCTTGTTTTTTGTTGGCGATTTCGTATCCGCGTTATTTTTCGCAATTTTCTGTATTTGCGCAAAACTGGCTTAATTATGCACTACTCGGAGTAGCTGTTGGGAGTGGATCCGGATGTCTGTGGCTACTGCCGGGAGCATTGCGTCAGTTTTGGCAAAAACGCGGTAAAAAAAATTTGCCGAATAATGCTGTCTTACAAGAAGCAGTTACACAATTTTCCAATGAACATGCTCCGGCAACGTTATTCTCTTCTGTTAAAAAAGAAGAGAAATCAACAGAAAAAGATATTGTCAGCAGTACCATTTTTTCAGGGATAAAGAGGAAAGATCATCTATGCTGACAGCATTAGCGTCAATTGAGGATGCCTTTGCTTTAAGTTGCGAATTAGCTGAAAGTTGGCATGAATCGGCTGAGTCTTTTGGAAATTTGCGCAGAGTGAGTTTTTTAGCCGGAAGGGCATTGGTACAACATTTGATAAGAGTTGCTGAACCGGACTTTGTTTTGCCGGCAATTGATTTTGACAACAGAGGAAAACCTTTTTTTTCGCAACGAGCAGATTGGTATTTTAATATCAGCCATAGTCAGGAAATGATTGCAGTAAGTGTCGGAAAGCAAGAGCAGGGGCTGGATCTGGAAGTTGTAAAGAAGCGTCCGATGTTAGAGTTGCTTAAACGCAGGATTTTGTCAGAAGCTGAACTTTCCTTTTTAAAGAAACAAACTCCTGAGTGTGCCGATAATCTTTTTTTTATGCTTTGGACACTTAGAGAATGTCTGCTTAAGCTGTCAGGCAGAGGTTTGGGCGGTCTTGAACAGGTGCAATGTGATCTTAATGCTGTGACTGCCTGGTGTCCTGATATTAATGTAGGATTTGTAAAAAGCAGACTAATATCGGAAGGTGAAGTAGGGGAAAACGGTAGAAAGTATTGGTTTAGCAGTTTTGTTCCTTTATATGAACAAGAGAGATTGTTTGTTTTAAAAAACGGCAGGTTAATGTCTGGAGACAATATCCTGCCTGAATTTTGTTTTAAAGTGCAAAATTGATTAAGCACTATAACCTACTTTTACGCTGTCTTGTCCGGATAATTCACGGATCCCGTCTATAAGTTCATCAGAAGGAATAAATACATAGTTACCCATAAGATCCATTTTTTTATTCCCTATGGTTAACTTAAGCGAGCATCCTTCGCCTACCTCTTGAGGATTTTCGGCGTTGCGTTTGCGTATGGCAAGTTCTTCTCGACTTATGCGGTTATTTGCCAATATGTTTTCAATTCTTTCTGCGTTATCTGTAAAAATCTTTTCTGAAAAACAAAGGGTCAGAGACTTTGCATTGCATATGCGCAGATCCTCTAAGGAATACAGATCCTGTACGCGAGATTTGAGCAGACCGTCTTCGCCTACTGAAAGTAAGGCTGATACAACCAAAATCAAAGGAGCATTTTGTCCTTCAGCTTCCTGCTTGATGCCGCGTCCTCGTTTTGCTTTGTTGTGTTTTTCACGTTCTGCAACTATGTCTTCAAAACGTTTTGCAGAGCGGGAAAACAGTGCTATTTCAAAAGTAGAAGTACTGTCATCCAAAGTAATAACGTAAAACTTTGAACCGTCTCCTTTTTTGGAGAGTTTGATTACAATTGAGGTAACGACTCCTGCAAAGACCACGTGACGCGGGTGAGCCGGTGTTCCGGGTTGCATATTTTTGAACGTAAGTCCGCCGCAATAATGTACCAGTTCTGAACGGTACGCATTAATCGGATGTCCAGATAGATAAAGCCCCAAAAGATTCTTTTCGTAAAAAAGTCTGGTTTTATCACTCCAGTCACGAACGTTTGCATAATGAGGAGATGCGTTCTCTACTGAAGATGAGAAAAGATCGAATTGTCCTGAGGCCTGATCGTTTTCTTTTTGAATGGCATATTGCATTGCAGTCGGAATACTTGCCATCATGATGCCGCGCCCGGGACCTATGCTGTCCAAAGCACCGGCTTTGATCAATGCTTCAAGCATGCCTTTTGTTATAAATTCTTTACCTACGCGGGAAACGAAATCGAAAAGATCGTGATAAGGACCGTGTTTGGCTCGCTCTTGAGCAAGACGGTTTACCAGAGGTTCTCCTATACCTTTGATTGCAGCGAAACCGTAAATAATATTTCCCTGTTCATCCACACCGAAGGCGTATTTGCCTTTATTTACATCAGGTGGGATAACTTTTACTCCTAAACGATCTGCTTCTGAGATATATGCTATGAGTTTTTCGGTTTTGAGACAGTCAGAAGTCATCATGGAAGCTAAAAATTCTGCAGGATAGTGTACCTTCAACCACAATGTCCACCAAGCAACAATGGCATATGCCGCAGAGTGAGATTTGTTGAAACCGTATTCGGCAAATTGTTGTACCTGATTGAAAATTTTCATGGCGATGTCAACGTCTTTGCCTTTTTTCGCAGCACCGCGTTTGAATACGTCAACCTGAGCGTCCATTTCCGCTTTGATTTTTTTACCCATGGCTCGCCGCAGAATGTCAGCTCCGCCCAGTGAATATCCTGCTAAAACCTGAGCTATCTGCATGACTTGTTCTTGGTAAACGATTACTCCGTATGTCGAATCCAAAATAGGTTTTAAGTCCATATCCTGAAAATCAGGTTGAGGATAGCATACGGGTTCACGGCCGTGTTTTCGTTCCACAAAGTGATCAACCATGCCGGATTTTAGAGGACCGGGACGATAAAGAGCTACCAAAGCGATCATGTCATCGATGCGATCCGGTTGCATTTTTCCTATGAGTTGACGCATTCCCGTGCTTTCAAGTTGGAATACTGCGGTTGTTTCGCATTGTTGTAACATGCTGTAAGATTCAGGATCTTCATAAGGGATCCCTTCTATAAGTAATGGCTCCAAACCTTGACGTTTGCGTTTTACGTCGATCATGGCTTTGGCTTCGTCGATGATTGTCAGGGTGGTAAGTCCCAAAAAGTCGAATTTAACTAGTCCGGCATGTTCGACATCTTTTTTGTCGTATTGAGTGATGGGATTACGATCAGAATCCAACATTTCCGGCGCAAATTCGGTAATACGCGTAGGAGAGATCACTACACCGGCAGCATGTTTACCTATGCTACGGATCACACCTTCAAGTCTTCGTGAAACATTTACCAGTTCGATGTTTTCTTTGTCATCGTTGAGTTTTGCTGTTTCATAAAAATCTCGGAAATCCGGTGACAGCGGTTCGCAAGGGTTGCCTTTTTTATCTATTCCCAGAGCATCGTTGAAGGTGACTCCAGGTTTTTCGGGGATCATTTTGGTAATACGGCGGATCATTCCCAACGGTGTTCCCATGGCGCGACCTGCTCCCTGAATTGCAGCTTTGGGAGCTAAAGTACCAAAAGCTGCAATTTGCGACACTGAATCACGACCGTAATGATCTACAACATGTTGCAATGTTAGTGCACGTTTTTTCTGACAAAAATCTATATCGAAATCCGGCATGGATACACGTTCAGGATTCAGGAAACGTTCGAACAGCAAATCAAAACGCATGGGATCGAAATCTGTGATCCGCAGTGCATACGCTACTAAAGATCCTCCTCCTGAGCCTCTCCCCGGACCTACTGGTACTCCGTGATCTTTGGACCATTGAATAAATTCCATAACGATGAGGAAATATCCCGGAAAGTCCATTTTGATAATTACGTTAAGTTCAGTTTCCAGCCTTTCCTCATAGGCAGTGCGTTTGGCTTCGCGTTCTTTTTCGTCCGTAAATAAGAATTTCAGTCGCTTTTCAAGCCCGCGATGGGCTTCCATACGCAGGTAGTCAGCAGGGCTTAGTTTGCCGGTATCAAAATGCGGCAGGCGCGGAATATCCAATTGAATATCAACGTTGCAACGTTCTGCAATTGCACGCGTGTTGGCTAAGGCTTCAGGGAGATCTGAAAAAAGTTCCCGCATTTCCGCAGGACTTCTTAAATACTGTTGATCAGAATATTCTCTGATCACATTTTGATCACCGATTTGTACGCCGTTTTGAATGCATACTCTGATTTGATGAATGTATGCATCGGTAAGACCGTCTTCCGGAGTATCTTGCGGACCGAGTAAATAACGAGTGTCGTTTGAAGCTACGGGAGGAATATTGTGTTTTAAACACAAATCGAGAGCCAGGCATTCAAAAGCGCTTTCACCGTTTCTTCCCGTACGTGTAATTTCCAAGCAGAAACGGTTTTCATAGTACTTTTTGTAAAAAGCCAGTCTCTCTTCGACACTTTCCATGTCGCCAACTTTTGCAAATGCAGCCAGATCACCGCGAAATCCGTTTAAAAGAATTAGACCTTCTGAATACGTAGCTAAATCGTCTAAAGTTGCCTGAACGTCAGCTACATTAGGACTATTGGTATCTAGCCAAGCGCGAGAGAGAATATCGTAAAGATTTTGTTTCCCAACGCGATCCATAGCTAATAAGGTAACCCAAAAGGGTTTGCAATTTTCATCGTTGCGACGGTCAACTACTTTTAAATCAGCTCCCATTATGGGTTTGATACCGGCGCTTTTGCAGGCATTGTAAAAACGGACAAAACCGGCAAGTGAGCACCAATCGGTAACTGCAATAGCCGGAATGTGCAGTTTTGATGCTCTTTTAACTATTGGGCCTACGTTTTCCAAACCGTCATTGATGGAATAACACGAATGTACGTGCAGCGGAATGTAATCCAAATCCTGTGCGTGTGTGTCCATAGATACCTCGTTAAGAATGGAAAACATTATAAAAAGTTGAGCAGGAAGAAAGATTCTTCTATGAAAGAATTATTGAAAAAAAAAGCAGACCCAATGGCCTGCCTTTTGTTAACTAATTGATTTTGATGTTTTAGCGCATACTCTTGTAAGCGTTGATCAGACCGTTAGTTGAACTGTCATGAGAGGAGATCTTTTCCTCGGAAGTAAGTTCGGGAATGATCTTCATTGCCAATTGTTTTCCAAGTTCCACACCGAACTGGTCGAAGGTGTAGATATTGAGAATGGAACCTTGTACGAAGATTTTGTGTTCATACATAGCTACCAAGATACCTAGCATACGAGGAGTGATTTCCTTGACCAGAATCGAGTTGGTAGGACGGTTTCCGCGGAAGACTTTGAAAGGTACTACATCTTTGTATATCTTCTCTGGGATACCTTTTGCCTCGAATTCTGCGATTACTTCTTTCTTGTTCTTACCAAAAGCCAGAGCTTCGGTTTGAGCAAAGAAGTTTGAAATCAATTTTATGTGGTGATCGCCGACAGGGTTGTGGGTAATGGCCGGAACTATGAAGTCGCAAGGAACGACTTTTGTGCCCTGATGAATGAGCTGATAGAAAGCGTGCTGGCCGTTGGTACCAGGCTCGCCCCAAATAATTGGACCTGTCTGATAATCGGTAATTTTCTTTCCGTCGCGGTCAACCGATTTTCCGTTTGATTCCATGTTACCCTGCTGGAAATAGGCGGGGAAACGGGCCATGTATTGGTCATAAGGCAAAATGGCTTCAGTTTCAAAACCGTAGAAATCGTTATACCAAATGCCAATCAAAGCGAGGAGAACGGAAATATTCTTTTCAAAAGGAGTATTGCGGAAATATTCATCGTATTCGTATCCGCCTTTTAAGAATTGCTCGAAATTATCGTAGCCGCAGGCCAAAGCTATGGACAAACCGATAGCTGACCAAGATGAATAACGGCCTCCGACCCAGTCCCAAAATTCGAACATATTTTCAGGATCTATGCCAAACTCGGTTACGGCTTTTGTATTGGTTGAGAGGGCTACGAAATGCTTGGCAACTGCTTTTTCGTCTTTTGCGCTCTTTAAGAACCAATCGCGAGCTGTATGAGCATTGGTCATGGTTTCCAAAGTAGTGAAGGTTTTAGAAGCGATCAGGAATAACGTTGTCTCAGGATCACATTCTTTGAGAGTTTCAACAATGTGGGTACCGTCAATGTTGGAAACAAAATGAGCTTTTAGTCTGCTGTGATAGGGGGTCAGGGCCATGGTGATCATTACAGGACCCAAATCGGAGCCACCTATGCCGATGTTGACAACGTCGGTGATCTCCTTGCCTGTATATCCTTTCCATTCACCTGAGATCACTTTGTTACAGAAAGTTTTCATTTTTTCCTGAACTTTCTTTACGTCAGGCATGACGTCTTTACCGTCGACGTAAACAGGATTTCCTGAGAAATTGCGTAATGCCGTATGTAAAACGGCGCGATTTTCTGTCCTGTTGATTTTTTCACCGTTGAACATGGCTTCAATATTGTCTTTAAGTTTGGTTTCCGAAGCCAGTTCCAACAGTAAAGAAAGAGTTTCTTCGTCGATGATATTTTTGGAGAAATCTACCAGCATATCTCCGTTGGCAGCTGTAAGGTGGAATTTGTCAAAACGGGCTTTGTCCTCTTTGAACAGTTCCTTAATGGTTCTGTCTTTTGTGTGCTCGTAATGTTTGGTGAGTTTTTTCCAAGCTTTGGTCTGTGTAGGGTCGATGTTGTGGAACATACGTTTTCTCCTGAAGTCTTCTTCAATTTTTGAAGCAGGCGCAAATGCGCCATTATCTGGAGATAATAATACAAGACTTGTGTTAAGTCTCACAGTAAAGATGCTTGTTTTGGTAATTTGAAATGCGGCAATCCTTACAATTGGGACAACTATATTCTTAATTGTGAATTACATAAAATCAGAAAAAAAGGCTTTACTGGTAAGTTTGGATAAGGGTATCGCTTATTCTTCTGCGAGTAAGATCCGGTTCAAAACTAGGGGCAATTCTCTTTGCAACCGAGAGTACTGCTTGTATGCGGGGATCCTGTTCGTTTGTTTTAAGACAACACAAAGCTACGCGGAAATCAGCCCAAGGCAATTCTTTTAAAATAAAAACATCGTTTCTGAAAGGGGAAATGTCATACACAAGGCGTGGAACAACGGAAATACCAAATCCCAATGCTGTAAGGCTTACTATGCCTTCATGTCCGGCGACTTCAGAATATATATGAGGCTTTACATCCTGAGAAGAAAACCATTTTTCAACCTCATATCGTAACTGACCTCCTTCCGGCATGACAAAAGGTATTCTGTTTAGATCGTATGTTGAGAAATCGTTCCCAGCACCATCAAATCGCGGTTTTTTGGGGGCAATTAAAATAAGAGGGAAGGTTACCAAATCTACGTAGGAAATGGTGTCGGAAATTTCACTTGGTAGAGCACTAATGGCAAAATCCAACGATTTTTCCTCTGTCAGGCGTGTTATAGATTCGGCAGGATCACCTGTTTCAATTTTTATTTCAAGATTCGGTGCGGTTAAATGAAGTTCGTTAAGCAATCTCGGAATAAACATATAGCAGGCAGTTACCGAGCAAAAAATACGTATGGTTCCGCTGACAGCATCTGGATCGCTATGTAAAGTGTTTTCCAAATCGGCATATTCGCTTAAGGTTTTTCTGGCAAAACGTTCGAATTTACGACCGGCTTCCGTTATAAAAATTCCTTTCTTGTCTCTTATACACAGCTTTGTGTTTAATTCTTCTTCTAGTTTGTTGAGAGTACGACTTAATGTGGAAGGACTGACATGACATAACGAAGCTGTTCTAGTCAGATTTGAGGTTTCGCAAAGTCTGAGAAAAGTCGCGGCATCTTTTAGATCTAGCACCTTGGGCAGTCCTTCTTTATGTAGTAAAGATAATATTGATTGCGTAATCTGCAATACTTAATAAATTATATTCCACTTTCTAAAAAATCTGCTATGATGATTTCACCTTTTTTAAAGGAACAGATTTTTTTGATGATGAAACTGGAAGGGTTTAAAAATGTCCCAGAATTATTTCAATACTCTTAATCTGCGCCAAAAGCTGGCTCAGTTGGGTTGTTGCGAATTGATGGATCGTGCTGAATTTTCAGACGGTTGCAATTTCCTCAAAGGAAAGAAAGTTGTAATCATAGGTTGCGGCGCACAGGGCCTTAATCAGGGTCTGAATCTGCGCGATTCTGGCTTGGATGTTTCTTATGCTTTGCGTCAGGCTGCTATAGACGAGAAGAGAGCTTCTTTCAAGCGTGCCACTGATAATGGTTTCAAAGTCGGTACTTATGAACAGGTTATTCCTACTGCCGATTTGGTTATAAACCTTACTCCTGATAAGCAGCACGAAAATGTAGTTAACGCAGTTCAGCCTTTGATGAAGACCGGCGCAGCATTAGGATATTCTCACGGTTTCAACATCGTTGAACTCGGTATGCAGGTTCGTAAAGATTTGACTGTGATCATGGTTGCTCCTAAAGCCCCTGGTACTGAAGTTCGTGAAGAGTATCGTCGCGGATTTGGTGTTCCTATGCTGTTGGCGGTTCACCCTGAAAATGATCCCAACGGTGAAGGTTGGGCTTTTGCTAAAGCATGGGCTGCTGGTTTAGGCGGTGATCGTGCAGGTTGTTTGCGTTCATCTTTCGTTGCCGAAGTGAAATCCGATCTGATGGGCGAACAAACCATTTTGTGCGGCGTATTGCAGGCTGCTACCGTAGTTATGTACGATCGTATGGTTGAGTTGGGTATGGATGCGGCTTATGCTTGCAAGCTGTTGCAGTACGGTTGGGAAACCACCTGTGAAGCTTTGAAGCAGGGCGGTATTACCAATATGCTTGATCGTCTGTCTAATCCTGCCAAGATTAAAGCATATTACCTTGCTGAAGAACTCAAGGGTATGTGGAAGGATTTATATCTTAAGCACATGGACGATATTGAGAGCGGTGAGTTCTCACGCGTCATGATGGAGGATTGGGCCAACAGTGACGTCAAGTTGCATACTTGGAGAGAGAATTTTGCTAAGTGTGCATTTGAGAACGCCCCTAAGTGCGATACCAAGATCTCAGAGCAGGAATATTTCGATAAGAATATTCTTATGATTGCTTTTGCCAAGGCCGGTATCGAATTGGCATTTGAGACTATGACTAAGTCAGGCATTTATCCTGAATCAGCATATTATGAGTCTCTTCATGAGTTGCCTCTGATTGCCAACACCATCGCTCGTCGCCGTCTCTATGAGATGAACGTGGTTATTTCTGATACTGCCGAATACGGCAACTATCTCTTTGCTAACGCTGCTATTCCCATGTTGAAGGACTTTATGGCCAGACAGGATCTTGATGTCGAGGGTAAAGGACTGGATGGAGATAATAGCGTTGACAATATTGAACTCATTAAGATCAATGATGCCATCCGTAACCATCCTATTGAAGTCGTGGGTCGTAAACTGCGTGCTTATATGTCGGATATGAAGGAAATTACCGTAGGTAATAACTGATTTACGGTATTAAATTCAAAAGAGAAGCGTTTACGTTACAAAAGCGTAAGCGCTTTTTTTTATACAAGCTAATCTGCGCACGGGTAGTTTTTTCAGCGTTGATTGATATGGTAATTACAGCATGTGATTTAATTTATTAAGACGGCGGATAGCTTCTGTAACGGATGCTAAGTTGTCTTCTTTTGAAGGCCCCGGCATTTTACCTAAACGGTACCACTCTATATCCTCTTTGGGCATTTCGTAGAGAAAGCGGCTGGGTGTTCCCATTTTTATTTCAGATGTGGGATCCTGAATTCTCATTTTTCGCTGCCGACACAAAAGAATGGACAGCTCGCGACGGGCACGAGTTATGCCGACGTAACAAAGACGCCTTTCTTCTTCAATACCGCCTTCAACATCGAGGCTGTTGCGATGCGGTAATATTCCCTCTTCGGCTCCGACCAAAAATACATAAGGAAATTCCAAGCCTTTTGATGCGTGCAAAGTCATAAGTTGTACCGCGTCAAGCTCAGTATTGCTATCATTGTTTCGGTCCATTATTTCTCTTAGTCCGAGTTTATCTACAGCCTCAATAAAGTTAAGATGTTCTCGATCGTTGCGACCGCAAATCAGTTCTTCTATCCATTGCATCAATGAACGTACACTGCGTATTTTAAAATCTGCGGCTGCCTCACTTTCGGTACTGACCTTTAGATAAGTTTCATAGTTAATACGGGCAAGCAGAGTTTTGGCAAGATTGAGATCTTGTTTGGCAATGAGCATTTGTCTTAGGTTGGTAACCAAAATAACGAAATTGCCAACGGCCTGCATCTGTTTTGGAGATAAATCTTTGGTAATGATGTTAGAGAGCATGCTGTCGTAAAGAGATTTTCCCGAAGCCTTGGCGTAACCAGAGATCACTCCTATACTTTCGGCTCCTATTCCTCGACGAGGAACATTGATGATGCGTAGCAAGGCTGCATCGTCTCTCGGGTTGCATAAAACACGACACCAAGCCATGATATCTTTTACTTCTTGTTGCTCAAAAAAGCTTGAGCCTCCGGTGATTACGCAGGGAATGTGATTTTCACGGAATATTTTTTCGATGGTGCGAGACTGAAAATTGCTACGATAGAGTACGGCATAATCATGGAATGCGGTATGATGGTGGTAACGATGTCTGAATAGCAGTTCGGCAATGCGAGATGCTTCATCTTCTTCTGTTCCGGTTTCAATGATCTGTATTTTTTCACCGTTACCTAAAGAAGTATGCAGGGTCTTTGTGAAGATATGTTGGTTGTTTGATATAAGTTCGTTTGCGCAGTGCAGTATGTGTCCTGTTGAACGGTAATTTTCTTCAAGCTTTATAACTTTTAGATTAGGGTAATCTTCAGCCAGCATGCGAATGTTTTCCGGTCTGGCTCCACGCCACGAATAAATGGATTGATCGTCGTCTCCTACTACGGTAAAACATTGATGGGAATCGGTAAGAAGTTTCAGCAGTTGATACTGATTTTCGTTAGTATCCTGATATTCATCTACCAGCATATAACGGTACTGGTTTTGCCATCTTGTTTTGAAATTCTCATCATTTAACAGTTTACTGGTAACTTGATAAATAAGATCTTCAAAATCAACGGCATTGCATGCTTTTAGATAGCGTTCATAAAGACTATAAGCTAATGCAATCCAAGAGCGATTATCTGTTTTGGCAAGATCTTCTGGGGATTTTAATGCAGATTTCCAAAGAGAAATTTGTGTTGAAGCAGTTTCAGATAGCGATTTGCAACTTTGCTCTGTCAACAGCTGAGGAAATTCATCTTTAATGATGTCTCCCAGAATTTTTTGCTGATCGTATTGGTCAAACAGCGAAAAATTACGTCCCAGACCGAAAACAGTGTGATCTTTTCTAATTATGGAAAGTCCAAGTGAATGAAAAGTGGAGATAGTCAGACGTTTGGCAATATCATTGCCCAGATCTCCTGCCACGCGTTCGCGCATTTCAGCAGCGGCTTTGTTGGTAAAGGTTACTGCACAGATGCTTTCTGGGCTAAAAGCCTTATCGCATACAAGCGAGGTGATTTTTGATGTAATGACACGAGTCTTACCAGAACCTGCCCCTGCTAATACCAGGCATGGTCCGTTAGTATAGGCCACGGCTTCACGCTGAGCTTCGTTTAATTGCATATCAATTATTGCCGAAACGTATGAAATTCAACTGTTTACCGTAAGGGTCCAGCGTGTCACAACAAAAATCGCCGTTGCTGTTTAAAGTAATATCGATGTTTTGTAAGGCTAAAGCCTCTACATAACGGCTTGCATCGAGATTGCATACGGCCAAAATGGTCTGTTTCAATTCGGATGCGATTTCTCCCAGTTTAGCTGCAATATTCAAGCAAAGCTCAAGAGGCATCGCCGTCAGATCGGCAATTACAATAAAATTGTCGTCTCCTTGAAGTTTGCAAGCAGTAAGTCCTTTTAATATGTCTTCTGCAGGATGTTCTGAAGAAAGCGTCAATAATTTTGCGTTTAACCAAACACCGTTTTGAGTGTCATTAGCACTGTCTTGCGGGTGTTTAACTAAAGAAGCTAAATAATTCCATTGCGAAACAGTACCTGCGTATACTATATTCTGAACCTGATCGTCTATGATCCCAGCGATCAGTCTTCTGGCGGTTTGCGGTCTTAAACACAGAGTGTAAAGAGCTGCACTCAGTTTGAGACGGGAGAAATCTTCGGAGGTTTGCAGAAATTTCTGCGGCGGCACTTCACGCGGCAAAGGGGTAAGTGAGTAGGAGAGTAACGAGTCTAATGATGACAAGCGCTCCTTCAGCGTCGAGCGATCTTTCATTAAAGCTTCATTGATGTCTTTATATGGGAAGCTTAAGTTCAAACGTTTGTAAGGCAGTTTTTGCTGGTAAAGCCCTTGTGTCAGTTCGCGGGCTGCATCTTGTCCCGGGGTATCTTCATCCAAACATATATAAAAGGTACGGTTTTGAGTCATTTCTGGATCATTGCAAATTAGATCCAAAAAAGCATGAACGTTACCGCATCCTCCCAAACTTATTGCATGATAACCTAAAGTTTCAAGACTTAAGGCATCCATTTCGCCTTCAGTTATAAAAATAGCTCCGGTTTTATTTAAGGCTTTTTGATTGAAAAATTGAAATCTGCCGTTTTTTCTAAATCTGTCTTTGGATAGAGGATCCGTATTCCTTACTGTATAACAGGTTTTGGATGTTGGGATCACCAGTGCCTGCCAAACCAATTGTGAACCGTATTGATCTGCTCCGGCAACAAAATTGTCGTCATAACCTAGATTAAAACGTTCGACTACATCGTCTGAAATACCGCGTAATCTTAAATAGTCTGTTTTGCCAAGAGCGGCATGGCATTTTTGGTAGTAGTCAGAAAAATCGTAAGCGGGGATCTGCTCGTCGTCTATATGTTCATAACGAGGTTTGGGACGGTAAACAGTATCAGGATCTGATGAAAACGGAGAAAACATGCCTCTGCGCATAGCACCGTTATTAGGGCCGAAGCTCAGACCGGACGGACCGAATACGGCATCTTGTACGGCGTTTACATTATGTCCGTCATTTGCAGGAAAGACTTCCTGCGAAGTCTGAAGAGGTTTTTGTACTGGACGCAGGTCAAAAGTTGCATTTTGAGTTTGAAAACTCTTTGGTGAAGAAGAGGTTATGTTTTGCCGATCACCACCTTCTATTTCAAATCTGGGACTTCTGTTTTCTTCAATAGTGTTGGTAGAAAATGTGCGTTGGGCGGTAGAGCTTTTCTGTTGTTTCAGGTATTCCTGCAAAGAATAAGGGACAGGCCCTAAGAACAGTTCGTGAACTTTACAAAATTGGGATACATAATCCTGAAGTCGATAATGTATTCCGGCAAGAGCGAAAATATCGTAATTTACTCCGCATGAGCGACAGTGTACACACAGATCACGCGGATCGTAAATCATACTTAACGAATGATCGCGATGTTCCGGATTTGGGCAGGGAAAATAAGCATCGGGATTTAATCCGTGTTTTTTTAAATAGGCAGGCATTTGCCGTTTAAGAAAATTTTTGGTTTGCTCAAATTCTTGCTCAATCATGATGCGTAATCTGTTTATGCTTTGTTGGTGATGATGTGTAATTAAATTTCTGGATCTGCAACGATTTTTTCTATGATCCAAGAAGCCATCATGAGTCCTGCAGATGCCGTTACCGGCATGGAAGCGCCGAAAGCCGGAAGATCTCCTGATAAATATGCTTCTTTATCAGAGTATACAGGCTTCTCCGATGTAAAAACGCAAGGAATGTTCATCTTTAGTCCGCCTTTTGGATATCCGTATTGTTTTCTCAGAATGGTTCGTAATCTTGAGATAAGAGAGTTGCCTTTGGCTAAGGCCAAATCCGCTATATCCAATTTACGAGGATCTCTTCTTCCTCCGGCTCCGCCTGCGACGATAAAAGACGCTTTGCGTTTGTATAAGAAGTCATCGACATAGGCCTTGGCATCTATGTCGTCAATAGCTTCGGCCACAAACTTTGGGCAGTCTTTTAGTTTTTCGCTGATATTTTCAGGAGTTAGTTTTTCTCTTAATACGTCGATCTTTAATTCAGGATTGATATCCAAAAATCTTTTTGCAAGAACATCGACTTTATATAAGCCGTCGGTTGATGTTGCCGTGTGCAATTGACGGTTGGAGTTTGTTAGTTCAATAGTGTCGGAGTCGATTAACGTTAAGGTTCCTATCGCTGAACGGCATAAGGATTCTGCAAGCCATGAACCTATACCGCCTACTCCTATTACCAAAACATGAGCTTTTTGCAGTTTTTGGAAACCTTCTTCGCCGTATACGGCACGGATCCCGCGAAACGATTTTTTGATTTCAAATGACATTTTCTATGCACATCCGATAGTTAGTTAAATCTAAAGATTATTTTAGCTTTTTTAACTTGAAAAATGAAATATCGTCTGTATAATGTCGGCCAGAACGTTGAGATTTCACAATGATCCCGTAGCTCAGTTGGATAGAGTATCGGTTTCCGAAGCCGGTGGTCATGAGTTCGAATCTCATCGGGATCACCATAATGCGAAAGTGGCGGAATTGGTAGACGCGCTAGCTTCAGGTGCTAGTACCGAGAGGCGTAAGGGTTCGAGTCCCTTCTTTCGCACCATACCCCCTTGTTTTATCTCAGTTTATACATTCTCGTTTAATCTCATATTTATTCACGCAAAAACCGCATTCTTAAGCGGTTTGTTATGCTCTTTACCGTGTATATTTGCTCATACGTTTAACATAACTTTTCACGGTTATTGCTTTGGTTAGACATTTGTAAAATGTGTAATACTGTGAGTAGATTTTTGTGTAACCGATATTCAACTAATCCCCCTTCAAAAAAATATTTCCTTTTAAATCTTGAAAGTAGAACAAAAAGCAGACTTCGATGTTTGTTAGAAGTCTGCATAATACTTTCGCTTTGTCTGAAAATTAGAGATTTAGAGCATTCTTGATTGTGAAGAACATGTCTGATTGATCAGTCAAGCCCATGACATTGATAGCACCAGGGCCGTAGGCAGCAATCCTAAGTTGTGCACCGGTGTGACCAGTATCGTTCACGTTGTTTGAATTACCGTAAGAAATTGACATCGGAGCTCCGTCTTTTGTCATTACAGCCTGAGTGAATCCCGGTGCTTCTGTATTGGGATAAACGATTTGAGTTGAATGTGCGTGATCTGCAGTAAGAATGACAAGGGTATTACCATCTTTTTTAGCAAACTCCAAGGCAGCTTGGACTGCCTCATCCATTTGTACTGTTTCTCCAAATTGGGCGCACGGAGTTGACTTATGGGCCTGTTTATCAATGCAAGCCGATTCAACCTGCAGGAAGAAACCTTTGTCGTTCTGACTTAAAAGTTCTATAGCTTTTTTAGTCATCTCTCCAAGACGAGGTTGGTCTGCAGTGTGTTTAGGATTGGTTTCACACTGTACGGGAGGTTTGTCAAGGTTGCCTCGTACACTTGCCTGAGGTCCCGTTAAAGCAGTATCCATATTACCTTCGTGGAACAGTCCCAAAAGTGGCTGTTTTTGATTGGCAATTTTTACTTTTGACAACTCTTCTGCGGTGGTAACCACGTTAAATTTCTCGGCTTTTGCCTGTTCAAGCAGAGTTTTGCCCGCATATTTACCACCTACAGCGGTTTCGCTGAAAGTCTTCATACCGCCGCCTAAAGTTACATCCGGTCTGGTAGCGATTAGTTGTTCCGTAATAGAACCTAAACCGCCTTTTTCTAACAGATTAGTGGGGCATTTTTCTGCGGTAGCTTTTGGACCGTAACATTTTCTAGCAGTAACGTGGGCAATTAATGCTGCAGGAGTGGCATCTTGAATTTCTGAAGTGGTTACATCTCCTGTGGCAAGGCCTTTGGCTTTGGCAAGCTCAATCAGAGTCTTATGAGGTTTGCCGTTTACATCAACGCCTATAGCGCCATTGTAACTTTTGACACCGGTTGCCCATTCTGTGGCAGAAGCGGCAGAATCGGTAACATAGTCGGGAAGATGAGTTTTCCTATCTAATGAGTAATGGGTGTATTGTCCGGTGAAAGGAAGAGCGTCAATTCCCGGAAATGCCCCGCCGGCGCCGTAAGCGAAGTTGCGTGCTGCTGTGATTTCCGAATCTCCCATGCCGTCACCGATAAGGAGGATCACATTTTTTGCATGAGGTTTGGATGCAAGTTTTATTTGCTCTTTATACATTTCAGCCATATTGCCGTGTATACGGGAGGCTCCGCCGACTGTAGTAAGATCGCCTTTGGCATTGCGGTTGAAGACATCTCCGTTTGAGTTAGCCATAGCAGGCATGCAGGTGATCAGTCCTAATACGGTTGCAATGACTGTGATTGTCTGTTTGTGCATTTTTATTCTCCGAGTAATGCAAGTCCTTTTGATTGGTTTCAGAATAAAAATGGCGGGTAAAAAGATTGATGTAACAGTGTTAAATTATTGTTAATTATCTATTTGCTTGGATAGATGAGACTGATGCAGTCAGACAAAATATTGAGGAACTGTTTTTAATGTTATGGAGAAAGCACCGCGAAGAGGATCGCGGTACGATAGGAGCAGGCTGGCTAGTCCATAAATCCTGAAACTAATATTACAAAAATAAGTGCAGGGCAGACAAATCTTAACAATCCTACAAAAATGTGAATCGGTTTAAACGTAACGGTCATGTGAGAGGTTAATTCTACCCAGAGTTTGCGGGTAGAAAGTTTCCATCCGACAAACAGGCACACCATGATACCGGAGATCGGCAACATTATCTTGGTGGTTACGGTATCAAGCAGATCGAAAAGATTTAATCCAGCTACGGTGAAATTGCTCAATATGCCCATTGAAAGAGAGCACAGGATTCCAAGCAGAATCACCAAAGACGTTACTATTTTAGCTGAGCGATGACGAGTGAATGAAAAGGTTTCGGCTACCCATGCTGTAACAACTTCGTGTAAAAAAATCACCGAAGTAAGTGAAGCTAAGAGTAATAAGGCGTAAAAAAGTACCGGAACAAACCACATTAAAAGAGGAGAACTTGATAATGCGTTTCCAAAAACATTAGGAAGAGCGATAAATACCAAAGAGGCTCCGGCCTGAGGCTCTACGCCAGGCACTGAAAAAACTGCAGGGAATATGATAAGTCCAGCAATAATTGCGACCATGGTATCCATGAAAGCAACTGATATTGCGTTACGAGACAGATTGGCTTCACGACGGAAGTATGAAGCATAAGTGACAATACCCATGCCTAGACTCATGGAGTAGAAACATTGAGATAGCGCTGCCAACACGGTTGACGGGTGGACGTTATCAAAATTCGGTTTAAGAATAAATTCTATACCTTGTTTGGCTCCAGGCATATTGAAGGCAAAGATCATAAGCAAAATTAAAATGATAAACAATGCAGGCATAAAAATTCTTGAAGAATTTTCGATCCCGCTTCGAACTCCTTTAGTGATCACGAAATGAGTGATGCCTATGGTTCCTAAAAGGCAGACTACAGGTTTCCACGGATCAGTTACGAAATTATTAAAATTGCTAACATAGGCAGAGGGATCTCCGTTTACCACTTGCTCGGCAATTTGAATAAAATTTCCTGCTAAGGCATCGTAAAAATAGTAAAGTACCCAACCGGCTACTACGTTGTAGTAACAGATGATGAGAAATGCAATAAGTACTGCCCAAGGTCCTACATATTTCCATTTAGTTCCCGGAGCCAAAATGTCGTACGCGCTTCCTACGTTGGCACGAGCATGACGTCCTACTACAAATTCTGCAATCATGATAGGAAGGCCAAAACACAATACGCAGGCAAGATAAATAAGAATAAAAGCTCCGCCGCCGTTTTGTCCGGCTTCCATCGGAAAGCGCCAAATATTGCCAAGTCCTACTGCAGATCCGGCAGCAGCCAAAACTCCGCCTAATTTAGTGGCAAAGCCAGTTCTATGTGAATTGATCATAAAAAAACTCCTGTCCGTTTTTTATTTGAAGGACAGTTAAAAAAGGTAATGTGTTTCCAAAAATATAGGGGCATGATTTGAATATCAGGAAAATATTTTTTATACGCAACAGACTGTATATTGACACCACCCATTACATGAATGCTAAGGTGGGAAGTCTTAAAGATCTCAAATGAAATCTTTAATCGTTTTCTTCTTGCTGATTGCCTGTGAAGTTCACCTAGGAGGCGATCCTGAACAGCCCGTTCTTCGGCATGTTCCCAAACCGACGCATTATAGCATTTGAAAAAAAACAGAACGGGTACCCTATACCTCTGAGTTAAAATCCTGAAATTATGACATCGATGTAATAAATTCACAAGCCAAATTCAGGGCGTATCATTTCGACCCATTTTGCAATGCGTTCGTCGGTGAGTTCCGGCTGGTTGTCCTCGTCAATTGCCAAACCTACAAAGTGATTTTCATCTAGAAGAGGTAATGGACTGGTGAAGTCATATCCTGCCGTCGGCCAAAATCCTACAAATTTAGCTCCCCTGAATTGGAATGTTTCGTAAAGCATGCCCATACCGTCTAAAAAGGTATCGGGGTAGCCGATTTGGTCACCAGTACCAAACAGAGCTACGGTTTTACCAGAAAAATTCATGGTTTGCAGTTTAGGCATAAATGCATCCCAGTCTTCCTGTAATTCGCCGATGCTCCATGTCGATGTACCGATGATTAATTTTTGATAATCGGCCATCTGTTCGCCGCCTTCGCTAATATCAAAAAGATCAATTTTGTCTTTTCCTAAAGCATTGGCGATTTTTTCAGCGATTATTTTGGTAACGCCGGTATAAGTACCGTAAAAAAGTGCAATTTCTTTCATAAAAATTAAAAAAAAGCGTTGAAGGATCCTTGAGCATCATTATATATGACTAGTTGTCTGAGCAGGTCAAGTAAAAGGCAACAATGAGAGCACACACACGTTTGCGATGCATTTCAAAACGTCGTGCACTGAAAAAAGCAAACGAATGAGTTTTGAAAATTTGGTTTTAGTCACATTATTTAATTGAATTTTAATAAAAAATATTTACTTATACTAGAAGAGAAAAATACGTAGTTTAGGGGATCAAAATGGCTTTGCCAGATATTTCGTCAATGTTAACTGAATTGCCAAACGGCAGGTCTGGCGAAAATTGTGAGTATGACAGCCTTTATCTAGAGCTTGAAGAAATGGCTGTTCCCGTTGCCGGTCAGGAAATGGGAGAAGAGGTGACCGAAGGTCGTGACGCTGAGGGTTCAAAACTTTTAAAACGGGATGCATCCAGTGAAGCATCTACTTCAGTTGCCATGTATCAAAGTGATCTTAAAGTTTTCCCGCTGGTCAAAGATGGAGATCCTCATAAACGCATTTTGAGTAAAAATGATATGCGTGCATTGATGGCAATGTTTAAAGGCTTCGGTTTGTCGGCGAAAAACGGTGACGATAACTCACTTCCGGACGAATTGGTTGGATTTTCACTGGGAAATAATGATAACAGCTTGCGCATTGATAAGAGTTTAAAGGCTCCTTTGGTTTTCAGCGAAGACAGTAATACACAAGCTGAATTTAAATCATGGTCAAAGACCATGGAAGATCTTTTGACTGTGCTCTCGAGTGCTGATCGTAGCGCTTATTACAAATTAAATCGTGTTGGTGCTGCAACACAAAAGAGACTTGCGAAGGAACAAGGTTTCAGCGGGTATGAAAGCGGTGTGATCAGGTATCGTTATTTTGATTTGAGCATTGGCAAGCAGAAACGAACCGAAAGAATGTCTTCGTTCGTGAATGTGGAAAAGCCAGAAGCGGTAGCTCGCGGAGCATTGGATAATCAGTCCATCACTTTCAATTTTTATCGTTTTTCCGATGCTTCTGTGCCTGATTGTACTTATGTCATTGACGGAGGATATCCGGCATTGCAACTTTATTTGGATGAAAATGCCGTTTATGATGATGACGAGAAGATGACTTACATACCTTTATTCTTAAAGGATGAAAACGGGAATCGCAGTGTATTTTATATTGCTTTTTCGACAGTAGTGAAATTGCCGAAGGCTTCATCATGGCCTTCGTTATCTTCATGGCCGTCACTTACGTTATTTAATGATTACAGTCACTAGGATCTGTCAGAAAAGTATTGCAGAGCAACAGTTTTAGCGTTTAACGATCAGAGAAAATTATGTCGGATTTTATTGTCAACGAAAGCAATTTCATTATTGAGGACGACTTGTATGAATCGTCTTTTGTACCCGAAGGTTTTATGTTGCCTGACGGTATAGTATTCGGAGAAAAATTGGATGAAGCTCCGTCTTGGGAATTATATTTAAGTGAGGATTTACAATTCAGACTTCTTGTGGTTAAAGAAGCTTTGGCAGAACAATGGGTAGATGGACATTTGATCCCGCAAAGCGCTCTTATGCCAATGGAACTTAAGGACGGCGTTTTTTACCTGTTAATTTCTCCTTCTTCTTTAAAACTCCAGCGTTTGAGCCAGTGTCGCTTTAACGGATCCATGCGATATGCATTTTCGTTTTACAGCGCTTTGCAACATACGCGCACTTTGGATGCAGAGCATTCCCTGCGAGACGGCATCTTTTGTGAATTATATTCAGTAATGCTTCCTTGTTATACCTTGGTTCCTCCTGTTGCTGATCGTGCTTTGTTTCGCAATGCGCTACGCGGCAAAAATGATTCGGAATCATTATTGTCTCCTGAAGAAATGGGGGGGAGCGGCGGATTGGCTTATGCTTCATGCGTAAAGGATCTGCGTGATCACGGTTATGCCGTGCCTGCAGAGCATCCGTTGCTTGAAAGCGGAGAGCCCGTTGATGATTTCTTTATGGGAAAGGTGAAGATCGGGCAAATAATAACTGGTCCTCTATGTATTCGTCGTCAGTACCAGATTTTTGATACCAGTACTGATTATTACGTGTTGCTGATAGATAAAATGTGGGGCGATGCTTTGCTTCACACTACGATTTTAAGCAGGATCACCTTGAACACGGTTCCGTTAAACGGAAGAGCCGTATATGTTCTGACTTTACCCAAGCGTCAGGCCTTGGAGGCTTTGGATGACCGATCCTTCGGCTACGATCGTCACAGCATGATGGATTTAGCACAGGCAGTAAGACGTACACGCGCAGCTGTTCCTCAGGCAGATCTTAAAGATGGGCTTTACGTTGAAAAATTAGGGATGATTTTGCCTTTGAGTTTTTCTGCTGAATTTTATGATGACGGAAAAGTCATGTGGGATATTATTCAGCAAGGGCCTTTTTCATCAGCACCGCTGATGCAGGATATTGCCTACGATATTTTGAGCGTGGCGCGTTCATCTGACTGACGAGTAAATGCTTTCAGTTTGAACATGAAAAAAGGGGGAAGCTAAGCTTCCCCCGTGTTGTAATTTCACGTTGTGAAATTATTCATCTTGAGCCTTTATCGCGGCAATTTCTTCTGCAAGTTGTTTTTGTTTCTTTGCAGCCAGTTTTTGTTTGTCTTCAGGGGATACGTACTTGGTGAAGTAACGCATAACCAATACGAAGAACACGGGTACGAAGAAAATAGCCAATACGGTGGCAGTAAGCATTCCTCCTATTACACCGTAGCCGATTTCATTACGTCCGGCTGCACCGGCACCGGAGCTTAAAGCCAGAGGCAATACACCCAGAATGAAGGCCATGGAGGTCATCAGAATAGGGCGGAAGCGGAGTCTGGCAGCATTGATCACAGCTTCGGTAAGTCTTTGTCCCTGATCATACAAATCCTTAGCAAACTCTACGATGAGAATGGCGTTTTTAGCTGCCAAACCGACAGTCGTCAGCAATCCTACCTGGAAATATACGTCGTTGGTAAGAGTAGTACGTACCGGTACATACTGTGTGAGTAAGGCCGCTCCGATTGCACCGACAATTCCTAACGGCACAACCAGCATTACAGCAAAAGGAATGGACCAACTTTCATACAGTGCAGCCAGAGATAAGAAAACGATCAGCAAAGAAATTGCGTACAACGCAGGTGCCTGAGCACCGGACTGTTTCTCTTGATAGGATACCCCTGACCAGGAAATGCCAAATCCGGCCGGCAAAACTTCGTTGGCTATGCGTTGCATTTCGTTCATAGCTTCGCCTGTGGAAACTCCTGCTGCAGGAGCACCCTGAATGTTAACAGCTGATACGCCGTTGAAACGTTGTAACAACGGAGCACCGTAAGACCATTCTGTTGAAGCAAAAGCAGAGAACGGAACCATCTCTCCTTGATTGTTCTTTACGTACCATTTGGAAAGATCCTGTTCGGTCATACGAGAAGAAGCTTCACCCTGAACATAGATTTTTTTAACACGACCGCGATCCATGAAGTTGTCTGTATATGACGACCCCCAAGCGATAGACAGCGTATTGTTAATGTCACTTACTGAGAGTCCCAAAGCGATGGCTTTCTCGTAGTCAAGTTTCAGTTTGAAGCGAGGAGTATCGTTTTGTCCGTTGACACGAACCTGAGTCAATAAAGGAGATGCTTGAGCTGCCCGCACATATTCATCTCTTACTTTGTTCAGCATGTCGTGTCCGGCACCGCCGTTATCCTGTAAATACAGATCAAAACCGGAAGCTGTGCCAAGTTCCGGAATTGCAGGAATGTTGAATGCATAGACCAATCCTTCGCGAATTCCCATCAGCGGCATATAAGCACGTTGGGAAATCATGTCAGGATGTTGTGATTTGTCAGTACGCTCGGCCCAGTCTTTGAGTTTGATAAAGGCCATGGCCGCGTTCTGTCCTTGACCGGCGAACGAGAAACCCACCACATACATGATGGTGTCAATATTGTCCTTTTCTGCAGTCATGAAATAGTTATTAGCCTTTTCCATGGCAGATTGAGTCTTTTCTATGGTTGATCCTGCCGGCAGATTGGCCATAGCCATGAGCACGCCCTGATCTTCGTTAGGAAGGAAGGCAGAAGGTATGTGCATAAATCCGAAAACCAGAGCTGCGCAGATCACAACGTAATAAATCAGGTAAAGCCTGATGCTGTGAACCACTTTTTTAACATGATTCACATAGCTGTCTGACATCGCTTTGAAGAAACGATTCCACAGTTCCAGGAACTTATATACGGGAGACCAAATCCAATTAAGGCTCTTTTCTGCTACCCGTACAATAAAGTTTTTAGATTGCTTTGTGCGTTCTGACGGCGATTTCAGCATGGTGGCGCATAATGCGGGAGTCAGGATCAAAGCAATCAAAACCGACAGAACCATTGCAGAAACAATGGTTATTGAAAACTGACGATAAATGATGCCAGTCGATCCTCCGAAGAAAGCCATAGGAATGAATACGGCTGACAACACCAGAGCGATACCTACCAATGCTCCGGTAAGCTCATCCATCGATTTCATGGCTGCTTGCTTCGGAGTTATGTCAGGATGTTCGTTTAAGATACGTTCGACGTTTTCTACCACGATAATTGCATCATCAACCAAAAGGCCGATGGCCAAAACCAAACCGAACATGGTTAGGGTATTGATGGAGAATCCGCAAGCCTCCATGATGGCAAAAGCACCGAGTAATACCACCGGAACGGTAATGGAAGGGATCAACGTGGCACGGAAGTTTTGCATGAAGAGGTACATGATGAGGACGACCAGAATAATAGCCTCTATCAAAGTATGTACTACTTCATTGATTGATACTTTAATGAACTGAGTAGTGTCGTAAGGATAGTCAAGCTCCATCCAATCAGGGAAGTATTGTTCAAGATTGGTAAGTAATTCCTTGACGTTTTGAGCCGTGTCAAGAGCATTGGCACCGGCAGCAAGACGCACCGCGATGCCTGAGCAAACGCGACCTTTGTATCTTGCTTCGTGGTTGTATGACTCCTGTCCAAGTTCTATCTTGGCGACGTCCTTTAAATAAACTTTTGTTCCGTCCTGATTAACGCGGAGCAGGATATTTTCAAATTCCTTAACCGTTTCGAGGTTACTTTGTCCGGTGATGCTATAGGTGTAGAGTTGTCCTTTGACCGCAGGGGTACCGCCCAATGAGCCGTAGGTGACTTGAGCATTTTGAGTTTTTATGGCTGCGGTTATTTCCGTAGGACTGATCCTGAGATTATTAAGTTTTGCCGGATCAAGCCATACACGCATTGCATATTCGGAACCGAAAACCATTACGCTTCCGACGCCGGAAACTCGGGACAGAGGTTCTTTGATGTTTGATTCCAAATAGTCAGAAAGATCTGCTTCGGTGTGTTTGTCATCGGTTGCAGACAATGAGGCTACGAGCAGGAAAGCGTCTGTAGACTTTGAAACGTCTATACCGTTTTGCTGAACTACGGTAGGCAACTGAGACTGGGTTTGTTGCATTTTATTTTGTACCTGTACCTGTGCGATATCAGCGTTGGTACCTGGTTCAAAAGTGATCTGAATGCTGGAGTTACCGTAAGAATCCGAGGATGCATCCATATACATGAAGCCATCCAGACCGACCATATTCTGCTCGATGATCTGGGTAACCGCACGTTCCGTAGTGGAAGCATCAGCTCCGGGGTAACTTGCGCGAATTGATACGGCGGGAGGTGCGATCGTCGGGTATTGTGATACGGGCAGAGTGTGAATAGCCAATAACCCGGCAAGCATGATCATGATGGCAATGACCCATGCAAAAACCGGTCGGTTAATAAAGAAACGTGCCATGAGTGTTTATTTCCCTCAATTACTGTTTCTGAGATTGATTGGCGTTTTGGTCGCCTTTTTGCGGTTCAACAGCTTGTACAGGCTGTCCTTCGCGGATCTTCTGCAGGTTGCTTACGATTACTTTGTCCCCTGCAGTCACGCCGCTTTTAACCAGATAGTATTTGTCAAACTGAGCGCCTAACTGCAAATCGTGGCGTTCCACTTTATTTTGTGCATTGACAATAAGTGCATAAGTAGTTCCGCCTGCTTCTCTTTGCACGCCGGATGCGGAAATCACCGTAGCGTTAGGAGTTACACCTTCGTTAATGTCGCCGCGCAGGAACATGGAGGGAAGGATGGTGTGATCCGGATTCGGGACCAAAGCACGTAAATTTACCATGCCGGTTGATTCATCTACGGTTACTTCGGCAAATTCAAGCGTTCCCTGATAAGGGTATTTCTCTCCGCTGGCAAAATAGATATCTACTGTGGCTTTACCGTCTTTATTTTGAAGTTTTCCTGCTGCTGCAGCTTTTCGTAAAGCTATATTGTCTTCAACAGTTTGCCCGAGATCGACATAGATCGGATCCAATTGTTGAATAGTGGCCATGGGAGATGCCTGGGCTGCAGATACCAATGCACCTTCGGTTACAGATGAACGACTTATAGTTCCGCTGATCGGTGCATAAACTTTTGTATAAGCCAAGTTGATATTTGCTGTTTTCAGTGCAGCCTGTGCCGATTGGACGGCGGCTTTGTTTGAAAGGTATGCTGCCTGTGCATCGTCGTAGTCCTGTTTTGAGACTGCTTTTTGTTGTAACAGGCTGGCAAAACGTTCTGCTTTTAATTGAGAACTGTGCAGAGTGGCTTTAGCACTTGCCAAAGTAGCTTCAGCTGATGCAACCTGCGCTTCGTAAATTGCCGGGTCAATCTGATACAGTTGCATGCCCTGTTCGACTACGGTGCCTTCTTTAAAAAGACGTTTTTGGATAACACCTGAAACCTGGGGTCTGACTTCGGCTTTTCGTGTGGAATTGGCGCGTCCGGTTAAATGTGAAATTACCGGCATGTCCATGGTCAATACAGGTAGAACGTCAACCGGCAGAGCCATCTGTTGTTGTTGCTGTTGCTGTTTTTCACATCCTTGCAGACTTAGTGCCATAGCAACGGCACAAGTGATGAGGGAAAGTGATTTTAATGAAACATTCATGTTAAGTCCTTTGATGGCTAAGCCAGCGTGTCATGATGAATCGTTATGTGAGCAAATTAAAGCGCAAAAAAGATATCCATTATCCTTATCTGTATATGCACAGGCAACTGATCATGTCTGATTATCTGAATAACTCTTTTGTTTACTGCTAAAACAGTTTAATTAGAAGAAGAACTGCGGGAGCCTTGCTCATTTTTTTATCCAAACAAATTTTTTCTTATCAAAAGAGAAAGATCTGCACTGGTGTTTCAATTACTGAAAGACTACAAAACAACATTTTTAGTCAACGGATCTTTGTTGTAATGTAATTGCAAACAACATTTTTCAGCATCTTTAAAGCTTAGGCTCTGCTTCACTCCTCGTATTTAAAGCGTTCATTCTACCTGTGTGATTAAAATATTTGACTATACAAACTGCAAAAACTGTATGTTCAACGTTTTATCTGGTTAAGAATGGACTTCCCACATTTTTCCAGATTGTAGCATATAATATACATTCGTGTATGTATGTGCTATGATTCGCTCCGTTTTGTAAACCGCTTTAATTGGGAGTACTTTTATGGCCAAGAGAACGCATGAAGATGCCGAATTAACTAAACAGGCAATATTAGATTCGGCTTTCAGGTTGTTTTCAAGACGAGGCTACGAAAGCACCAGTCTTTCAGATATAGCAAGGTTTGCCGGAGTTACCAGGGGGGCTATCTATTGGCATTTTAAAGACAAAGGACAAATTTTGGTGGAATTGTGTGAAAAAGTGAACTTAGATCGCATGAAGAGCGATGCCTTGGCAGAAGCCGCTGATCCCAGAGAGGAAGATCCTTTGTCTAAGATTGTTCTTTGGCTCAAAGAGTGCGGGGATGACAGTAGTGTGCAGTTTTATTCATCGGCTCTTTTCAGTCTGGTTGACAAAATTATGAGCGGAGCATGCGGCTCTGATGATGTCAGAAACAAACTCAAGGGAATGTTCGAAAAAAGGGAAGCCTTAGTCTGCTCGGCTTTGCGTAATTCCGTGTTGAAAAAACAACTTCCGGCAGATCTAAATATCGAATTTGCCGTAGATGTACTCGGATCTTTTATCTGCGGTTTCGTAGAGTACATGCGTATGGGAAAAGGAGAACACCTGCGCCGTAACTACGATCGCGTTGTAAAAGGAATAATTTCAAGTTTTAAAGAAAACGAACTTCTGCATTACTGATTTTGAACTAAACCATTAATTTTCAGGAGGAAGGGGCGTTGGCTTACCTTGAGCATCCACTTTTACGTAGGTGTAGTGGGCTTTGGTAACACGGTAGCGGACAACGATCTCCTTTTCATCTTGCATTACAATCTTCTTTACCCACAGCTCAAGCTCCACAGTGATTGAAGTTCTGCCTCTCTTGCTGCAGTGGCCGTAACAGCAGACCACGTCGCCTATTTTCACCGGTTTAACAAATGTAAGACTGTCTACGGCAACGGTTACGACTCGTCCGCAGGCTATTTCCCTTGCTAAAAGCGAGCCTGCGATATCCATCTGGGACATGATCCAACCGCCGAAGATATCTCCTGCAGGGTTGGTATCTCCGGGCATTGCCAACGTACGTAACAGTAAATTTCCTGAAGGCGGTTCAATTATTTTCTCTTCCTCATTTGCTGCCATTTTTTTCTCCAAAAGGTGTCTTTGAGTAACATTTATGTAAAAGGAAACCAATCATTACTTTGAAAAGTATTTTAAACGAACCTTATCATATTAAAAGCTGACTATGTTCGCAGGTCTTAATGGCGAGATTTTCAGCGCATTGTAGATGAGCTTGCTGGTACAATGTCCGCACCAAATCTCAAAGAGGAAAAAATGCAGGATCAAGCAATTACATCGGAACGTCAGCATCAGCATCTTATCAGGGTGTCACGTACTTTTGCGTTGACTATACCCCTTTTACCAAATGAAATTGCTGATCAAATTTCAAATGCTTATTTGCTCTGCCGTATTGCCGATACGGTGGAGGATGATCCTAAAGCTCCGGTTGATAAAAAAAGGGCATGGCTAAAAGAGTTTGCCGATTTTGCTTCCGGCGGATTTGCAGATGAAATGCAACTTATGTCGTTAAGTTCCAAAGCTGCAGAACTGGTGGAAAAAGGAGCTAAGGAAAGCGAATTTGCTCTGATTAAGGAGATGATCCCGGTATTGAAGCGGACGCTGTCTTACCCGCTGCCGGTAAGACGGATCTTGTCCCGCGGTGTAGCCATTTTGTGCTACGGCATGGCAAAAAGCCTGAAAGGCGTTACGATCACAACTGTTCAGGATGTTGATGAATATTGTTATTTCGTGGCAGGTGTAGTCGGAGAACTGTTAGCTTGTATTTTCGCAAGAGCTGACAGCAATATAGATAAAGAGGTTCTGTTGAAACTTTCCGTAAGTTTTGGAGAAGGTTTGCAACTTACCAATATTCTGAAGGACAGGTTAGAAGATGCAAAGCGCGGAGTAAGTTTTTTACCGGATGATGCACAAAGCAGTGAAGGAATAGCCAAATATCTGGCTTTGACCAAAGGGCATCTTGATGATGCGCTGGATTTTATTTTGCATATTCCGGTTACACAAGGCGGGATCAGAAAATTCTGTTTACTTAATATTTGCATGGCAGTAGCAACCTTAAGGCTTATGCAAGAATCTTCTTTCCGGACGAGAAAAATTACGAGGCGTAAAGTTAAGCTTTTGTTTCTTTTGACTTCCTGGTGTTCGGGAAACAATTTTTTTACCAAGGTTTTATATAGGATTGCAGGATGCGGCTTAAAAAGTCAGCGCGAAGATCCGGAAAAATTGCGTGAGCGAGTTTCCAAGTGGGATAAAGATACATTTGATATTTTGATTGAAGATTGATCTGGGGAATTAAATGTTTGCAAAGTTAGTTAAAAGCACCATATTCATTGCCGCAGTGATTTTATTCACAGCTTCTGTTCAGGCTAAAGATTATGTCGAAGGCAAGGATTATGAGGTAAGGGGAACGGTAAAATCGGAGAAACCAGAGATCCGCGAATATTTCTCTTTTTTCTGCGGTCACTGTTTTGCCATGAGAGATCAGTTTCATCAGGTGCGTGATCATTTCTTGGGAAAAGCAGAGTTTGTAATGAATCCTGTTTATGTTTTAGGCGGAGATTTGGGTGTTTATTCAGAGACAACCTATGCAGTTGCACAAGTAGCAGGAGTTGCTGATCAATATGAGGATTTGCTCTTTAAATCCATTCATGTTGACAATGAAGAACCGCAAAATCTGGATTTCTTTATCGAGAAATTAGGTGATGTAGGCATTCCTTCTGAAAAAGCTTTGCAGTCGTACAATTCTTTCGTGGTCAAAGGTATGGTGTCTTCTTGGGATAATTCGGTTGAATATGCAAAGATTGAAGCAGTACCTGAGATTATGGTCAATGGAAAATACGTAGTAAAAATGGATGACATTGACAATGTCGAGCAATTGAATGCAGTCATAGATTACTTGCTGACGCTCGATTAAGTTAACGGCAAAAACGAAAAAAGGATCGCCTAAGAAGCGATCCTTATCTGTAGGGAACAAGTATTTTTACTTTTTTGTTTTATGTTCGGCAAGTTGCAGGATATTTGAGATTTTTTGGTCTTTTTCCTGCCAAACATCGCGTAAATGCATAGTGAATTGATGTTTGTACGCCTTATCTCCTAAATAGTCGCCGCTGATTTCTGGGGTCACGTTTACCAGTTCTATGTCGGCATATACATCCTTAAGTCTTCCCTTTAAGAGATCGATAAAAGGTTTGGACGGATATCTGTTATGAGGATATACGAGCGTGGTATTAAATACGTAGTCTATATCTTTACCGATCTCCCCTAAAGCTATGGCCACGGAAGCAGCCTTCGGCGGCATCAGGTTTTGGTATTGCGAACGGGCAAGTTTTGCTTTGACCGGTGTGAAACGGGTACCCTCGACAAAATTTATGAGCGACGAAGGGTTGGCTGCTAAACGTCTGCAGGCTTTTTTGGTGCTTTCGATATCAGCGTTACGCAATTTTGGATCTTTTAAAAGCTTTTCCCGTGAGTAGCGACGTAAAAAAGGCATGCCCAAAGCATAACAAGCCAGTCCTACAAACGGGATATAAATAAGAGAATGCTTCATAAAGAATTTTGTAGTGGGAATACGACCGCGGTACACGCAACAAAGAATGATAATGTCGGCCCAACTTAAGTGATTAGAGATCACAACACATGATTTTTTTATTTTAGGTACTTGATCGCCTGATATATGCCATTTGATATCGTTGGTAAGTTTTAAAATCACGGCATTGTCAAAAACCCAAATCCTGTAAAGCCAGAAATTGCATTTTTCGCATAAATTTGCAATCAAAGACAAGGGAATGAGTATACGGATCAGCCCCAATAGCATGATTGGAGTTGCTATTACTATACAGTTAAGCGGTATGAGAATGCAGTTTAACAGCAGGAGCACGGGGCTCGGCAAAAAGGCCAGCATAATTGATTCCTCGTTTTAAAATCGCATTATTTTAGCAAAATAGCCGTCGTTAATATTTTTTGCAAAAAAGGGAATATAGGCTGCTTTGCGTTCCAAATTATGATATATAATCCTAATCACGGACATGGACGCAAGTTTAAGTTTTAGCCTGCTTTCAGGCATATACGAACGCCTGTGCTACACTGAACGAAATTGCGGTTGGTAAATTTAACCTGCCGTCAAAAAAGCTGAAATAATAGAGGTATGAAAAATGGCTGATCATCCTAAGTCATTGTGGTACAACGGTAATATGGTTCCTTGGGAGAGCGCTAAAGTTCACGTAACCGCTCATGCCCTGCACTATGGCTCAGCCGTTTTTGAAGGGATCAGAGCTTATAAAACTGAGAAGGGTCCCCAGATCTTCCGTTTGAAAGATCACATCAATCGTTTGTTTAACTCCGCCAGAATTTATCGCTTCCCCGTCGGCTTCTCCAAAGAAGACATCATGGAAGCTTGCAGAAAGTCAATTTCTGCCAACGGTATGGAATACGGATATATTCGTCCTTTGATCTTTATGGGCGAAGTCGGTCTGGGGGTTAAATTTAAGAAGGGCGTAAATGCAGATGCTATGGTTTGCGCTCTGCCTTGGGGCGCGTACCTCGGTGAAGAAGGCCTTAAGAAGGGTATTCGTGTAGCCGTTTCTTCCTGGCGTCGTTTGGCTCCGGATACTATTCCTACCGAAGCTAAAGCTGCCGGTAACTATTTGTCTTCCATTTTGATTGCCAACGAAGTGACCGGCAACGGTTATGACGAGGCAATTGCTTTGGATGTTAACGGTTATATTTCCGAAGGTTCAGGAGAGAACGTCTTTATCGTTAAGGATAAGGTTCTGTACACTGCGCCTTTCACCTGCGGTTTGCTCCCAGGCATTACTCGTGATGCCGTGATCCATTTCGCTCACGACTTGGGCTATGAAGTGGTTGAAAAGAGATTGGCTCGTGAAGCAGTTTACGGTGCTGACGAAGCATTCTTTACCGGTACGGCTGCAGAGATCACCCCTATTGCTTCAGTAGACGGTTTGGATGTCGGTCCCGGTCATCGCGGCCCTATTACCGAGGCTTTGCAACAGCACTTCTTCGACTATGTTCAAGGCAAGATCGAAGATAAGTACGGTTGGCTGACCCCGTGCAATGACTGATCTGATTTTAGAATTTTAAAACGAATTGAATTTTGAATTTATAAACCCGCAATCCGATGGACCCGTGCGGGTTTTTTTATAGGAACAAAAAAATGCCTAAAGCTTATCGTTCAAGTATTACTTACAAAGAAAAGAAGATGGCCGGTGCCAGAGCATTGTGGAAAGCTACCGGTATGAAAGATGAGGATTTTGGAAAACCGATCATTGCCGTTGCCAATTCTTTTACTCAATTTGTGCCAGGTCACGTACATTTGCATGATATCGGTCAGCTCGTGGTAAAGGAAATTGAAAAGGCAGGCGGTATAGCCAAGGAGTTTAATACCATTGCAGTTGATGACGGCATCGCTATGGGCCATGACGGCATGCTGTATTCGTTACCTTCTCGCGATATTATTGCCGATTCAGTTGAATACATGGTCAATGCACACAAAGCGGATGCCTTGGTATGTATTTCAAACTGCGATAAAGTAACACCCGGTATGCTTATGGCTGCCATGCGACTTAATATTCCTACGATCTTTGTTTCAGGAGGTCCGATGGAAGCTGGCCGTATGAAGGGCTGTGATTATAAGGTAGACCTTATCGATGCCATGATCGTATCTGCAGAACCCGGTGTCACCGATAAGGAAGTAAGCGATATCGAATATGCTGCCTGCCCTACTTGCGGTTCATGTTCAGGTATGTTTACTGCCAATTCGATGAATTCGTTAACCGAGGCTTTGGGATTGTCGTTGCCTGGCAACGGATCTTTGGTTGCCACTCATGTTAATCGCAAGAATTTGTTCATCAAGGCGGCTCATCGTATTGTTGAGATGGCCAAAGCGTATTATGAACATGATGATGAGTCCGTTTTGCCGCGTTCCATAGCAACCCGCAATACTTTTGAAAACGCCATGTCTTTGGATATTGCCATGGGCGGCTCTACAAACACCGTACTTCACCTTTTGGCAGTTGCTCAGGAAGCCGGTGTCGATTTTACTATGACCGACATCGATGCCTTATCCCGCAAGATCCCTCATATCTGCAAGGTTTCACCTTCCACCCATGAATATCATATGGAGGAAGTGCACAATGCCGGCGGGATCATGAATATTTTGGCTCAGTTAAAGAAGCACGGCTTGTTACATGAAGACAGTCGTACCGTGAGCGGTTTGAGCTTGGGTGAGCAGATCGATAAATACGACATTGAAAAGACCAACGATCCTGAAATTTTGAAATTTTATAAATCAGTTGGTGCAGGCAGACAGTGTATTCAGGCTTTTTCGCAGGAAACTTATGTGGATAAACTGGATTTGGATCGTGCCAACGGTTGTATTCACGATATTGAACACGCTTATTCAAAAGATGGCGGTTTGGCTGTATTGCACGGTAATTTGGCGGTAAACGGTTGCATAGTAAAAACAGCCGGTGTCGATCAGTCTATTCTGAAGTTCGTAGGTCCTGCAAGAATCTTTGAGTCTCAGGAAGATGCCGTTGACGGCATTTTAGGCGGCAAGGTAAAAGCCGGTGACGTGGTGATTGTAAGGTATGAAGGTCCTCGCGGCGGTCCCGGCATGCAGGAGATGCTCTATCCTACCTCTTACATTAAATCAGTCGGTTTGGGTAAAAAATGTGCTTTGATCACTGACGGACGTTTTTCTGGTGGTTCGTCTGGACTTTCCATAGGTCACGTATCTCCTGAAGCAGCTAATGGCGGCAATATAGGTCTTTTGGAAGAAAACGATATTATTGAGATAGATATTCCCAATCGTACCATTCGTATGGCTGTTTCTGATGAAGAACTGGCTAAACGTCGTGCAGCCATGGAGGCAAAGGGCAATAAGGCCTGGCAACCTGAGCATCGCGATCGTCAAGTTTCCTTTGCCCTGCGTGCTTATGCAAAGATGGCTTCAAGTGCCGACAAAGGCGGTGTACGCGATCGTAGCAAACTGGAAGGACTTTAATTTCTATGAGCGAAAAACAATACGATGCGCAGGAGTATCTGCACAAAATCCTTCTGGCGCGTATTTATGATTTGGTAAAAGTGACTCCTTTGCAGAAATTGGAGTCTTTGTCATCAAGATTAGGCGTGAATGTGCTGTTAAAGCGAGAGGATCTGCAAAAAATCCACTCGTTTAAGCTGCGCGGTGCCTATAACATGATCAAAGGACTTTCTCCTTCTCAGCTTAAAGCCGGTGTGATCACGGCTTCTGCCGGTAACCATGCTCAGGGAGTGGCTTTATCTACTCAGAAGCTCGGGGTAAGGTCCGTTATTGTCATGCCGACTACAACACCGGATCTTAAAGTTGATGCAGTGCGTCGCTACGGAGCTGAGGTTGTATTGTACGGAGACAGTTTTAACCAATCCTATGATTATGCTCAGCAGTTATCTCGTAAGAAGGGATTTACCATGATCCCTCCTTATGATGATCCTGAGGTGATCACGGGACAAGGTACCATTGCTCATGAGATTGTGGGGCAGTGTGATGACATCGATACCATCTTTGTGCAGATAGGTGGAGGCGGATTAGCTTCTGGTATAGCTGTTTACATCAAGGCTCTTTTACCGGAAATTAAGGTTGTAGGTGTGGAGGCTGAAGGAAGTGCCAGCATGAAAGCTGCGCTTAAAGCCGGAAAACCTGTGGATATAGGCTATGTGTCTCACTTTGCTGACGGCGTGGCTGTAAGTAAGGCCGGTACGGAGACGTTCCGGGTTTTAAGCAAATATCTTGACGATATCGTTACATGCACTAATGATGAAATTTGTGCAGCAATGAAGGATATTTTCGATGATACCCGTGCCATTGCAGAACCTTCGGGAGCATTGTCTCTTGCCGGTTTGAAAAAGTATGTGCGTGAACATAATTGCAAGAGCGGAAATTTCGTCGCCATTCTTTCAGGTGCCAATGTTAAATTCCATACTTTGCGTTTGGTGGCTGAGCGTTGTGATGTCGGTGAAATGACGGAAGGCATTCTTTCTGTAGAGATCCCTGAAACACAAGGTTCATTCCTTGAATTCTGTAAAGCCATAGGTTCAAGAACCGTAACTGAATTCAGTTATCGTCTGGCTGATTCCCAAAGAGCACGAGTTTTTGCCTCTATTGAACTTACCGGAGGTAAAAAAGAGTTGGGAGAGATCAGTAAATCGTTAAAGAAGAAAGGTTATCTGGTATCGGATCTTACCGACGATACGATTGCCAAGGATCACGTTCGTTATCTGATAGGTGGTCACTTGCATTCGAAGATCACGGAAAAGCTTTTCCTGTTCGAGTTTCCTGCTACATCAAATGCTTTACTGCGTTTCTTGGAAACTTTGGGGGATTCATACAGTATTACGCTTTTCCATTTCCGTATCACCGGTTTGGAGTTCTGCAGCGTGCTTTGCGGTTTTGACGTAACCGGCAAGGAGGAAGGCGTGATGGAATTCATAAGAAAGGTCGGGTATCCGGTTACCGAGGTAACCTCTAACAGTACTTATCAGCAGTTCCTGCGTTAAGTACGTTTTGTTTTATTAGGAGTCAACGGAGTTGAATAGGAACGCAGTTGTAACGTTACTTTTGGGAGCAATTTTTTTTCTTAATGTTGCTCATGCTGATGTTTCAGATTTTGAAATGCACAAATGTAAGGATGCAGTCACTTTCGTCAGAGCAGATGGTAGCGTTACTGCGCAGTTGCGTATTCTGCGTTCTATCAATTCCGTTTCAACTACCAAGGAGTATGCCCGTTACGTTATGGACCGTTATCGTGGCTGGGGATTAACGCCGGTGTTGGATCTTCGGGGATTCTCGTTTCGTTACGTAGACAATGCTCCCTGCTCGGGATTGGTTACTTTTTTTGACGGAAGATCGTATCTGTTCTTTTCTGCCTGCGGTGATTTTGTTCCGGAGGATATAAGCAGACTGTTTAAACAGGCTGATCATGAACTTAGAATTTCAGAACAGCTAAAACGGGAAGCTCATCCGAATTTGTATCAGTGACAAAATTATTTAACCGCATGGTAACGTACATAATTGAAAAGGCAGGGAGTTCCTGCCTTTTTTGCGTTTGGTTAGTTATATATTTTCGGGATCGGCAACTGTAACGGTTCGTTTCCGTCATCTATCGACGAAGCCTTGATAAAACAGTCCGCAGCTTCGGCAAAATTCTGTTGCCTTGCCAGAACCTGACCTATTTTGTTGTAGATCTCAGCGTTGGGGGCAAACTCAAGTGCTCTGTGATAGTCATCAAGAGCTTCTTGTAACAGCCCTGATTTAAGTTCCAAATTAGCTTTTGCCTTAAGAAGCGGCAAATTCAGTGTTCCTGAGATCACGTCTGATTGTGTTTTAGTATTGAGTACTTTTAATACTTCGGGAATGCATACGTCCCATTTGGCGATGCTTTCAAGAAAATCGGGATCCAATCCTTTTTTGAGAACGGACAGGGCCAAAGGTTTAGCGTGTTCCGAATCTCCGATGTGTACCAATCTGCGTACATAAGCCCCTAGGGCTACGTTGTCATGTCTTGTTTGTTTAGAAAGAGTTTTCCACAGATGTTGCAATTCCTCAGAGCTCTTCATTGCTTCCATGCGCTTATTAAGAGACCTGCTCTCGATATTGGCTGCTTCTTCTGCGGTTATAAGTTTATATTTAACCAGATCTCCTGAGATTTCTGCCAATTTTTGCAGATCATTTTCGTGTTGGTAGCAAAGCAGGTAAAGTCTGTAGATAAGTTTATTGCGTTGTGAGGGTTTTAATGCAGAAAGATCTTCCAATGCGGCTTTGGAATTGTTGATGCGCAGGTTAAGTTTGGCACGTACGATTTTTGACGCGGCCAAGGAAACTTCGTTAAACGTAGCTGCCTGATCAAGAAAAGCACGGCAACGCTCGTATTCCCCTGCGTTGAAAGCCGCTTTTGCTCCGACAAACAGGGCATGTAAAGGCAGACTCTTAAGATCGCTGCTGCGGGAGAGTAAACTCAAAGTTTTTGCATAATCTCCTTCTTCGTAGGCAAGATAAGCCGAGTCTTGTAATGTCAGGGCCTTACGGAGATTGCGTTTGTGCAGCCAGGAAGCAGTTCCTCCCGGAATTTGTATGAAGCGTTTAACAACTCCGGTTATGATCCACAGCAATGCAAAAAATAGTATGGCAATTGCCGTTGCCGTAACCAGCGATGTTTCTACTATGTAGTTGCCAAAGGCAATATGTACAAAGCCTTGAGACTCAGAAGCCATAGGTCCTAAAGCAACAGCGGCCGCGAGAATGGCAATCAGCAGGATCAACTTTATCATTTATTGCTCTCCTGTTCAGAAGAACTGTCATCTCCGTCTGATGCTTGAACTGCTTTTTGTTTGCTTTCATCTGTTGAGGGGCTGATGATGCGTATTCTTGAAGATGCTATGTCGCGAAAGACGGAGTAGCTTGACAGTACGCTCGGAACGTCAACGCTGATTTGTAAATCTTTTACTGATTCAAGCGCTTCTATATTGGCTTTGAAAGCATCACCGGAAGGATCGTAGTATTTTTTTATAAGACTTACAGATTGTTCTATATTGCTACGGAATGACTGCGGATCGCTTTGAATCAGTGCTTGTTTTGATAGTAGCAGTAAAGCTCTGATATTTTCCTTTAAAGTTTGAGCTTGAGAGGTGGATAAAAAATCACTTAAAGCCTGATCATCGCGACGTCTTATCTCTATAAATTTTGATGAGAAATTTTTGACAGAGTTCCACAAATTTTCCTTCCAATTGGCAGGATCTTTTTGTAATTGCGTATTGATTTGTGTTTTGTCACCGGAAAATTCACCGTCCAAACCGTTAAGCGTCATGGCATTTAGGTTTTCGCAGACGCTGTCGATTTTGAAGAGTATTCCGCGTTTGTCTACAGAAGGCAGATTGGCCAGTTTCAGCAGATCGCTGGCAATGGCTTTTCTAACTTTTATTACATCCGGATCTTCAATATTGATAAGCATGGCGTCAGCATCTTTCAGGCACCAGATAGCTGATGTTGCATCGGATTGAAATACGGCAGTTTGAAAGGCACTGTTTACCAAGAAATAGGCCTGAGCCAATTTCCAGTCGTCAGGATTACGATCTTCGTAACGCTTCAATTCTGCTGAAGCAGTATCCAAACCTTTTTCTGCATTATCCAATCGAGTTGACAATGAAGAAATTTGTCCGTCGATGACGGATTTCAGGTCTTGATTTTCATTTTTTAATTTTTCATTTGATGCCAACAGATCTTCAATGCGTTTGTTTTGTTCGGAGAACGCAGTCAACAATCTTTCTGAACGATTCTGAGCTTCTTTGGCTGAAATTTTTAATAGATTTGATTCGTTTGCGGCTTGTTGCTGGTTTTGATTTAAGTACCATCCTCCGCTGACACCTGCTATTGCAAGGATAAGCACTGCAGCAGAAAGCAAAGTCGTCTTTGATCGTATTTGTTTGAATTGATCCGTATTTGGCACTGAATTTTGTTGGACCGTGTTTTTTTTATCAGTATCAGCTTGTTCCGCTTTTTTCATAGAAGCCGCCTGCTCTTCAATGGCCGTAACTTCGGCATCGAGTTTTGCAGGAGAGATTTCCTGATGCTGATCCTGATTTCCCTTGGAGCTGTCTGTCATTTCAACCTCAAAACCTTATGCATGCCCAAAAGATGGAACGGGGGCTAGCTCCCTTTCCGTACAGATAATTCGAATTTTATCACAAGGATCTTAATAGATACTAAAAGCGTT
>CABQMD010000002.1 GCA_902465145.1 uncultured Succinatimonas sp.
TCAGGGCTGTAATCACTCTCTCCGCTGCCGCAAGAAAAAGCTAAGGCCATCTTACGATTTTCCAACTTGTGCCCCTTTCCGAAAGCCCAATCCGAGGTCAGAACCTGATCAAACCATTGCTTTAAAAGAGGAGGACAATTGAACCAGTACATGGGGAACTGAAACACCACGGTACCGTTGTTATCGATGAGCGAATGCTCCATTGCAGGATCGATCTGCCCGCGCGGATAAGAGCTCTGCAACTTGTGAACTACAAATTCATCAGGATACTTCTGCAATTCCTCAACCCAGCGGCGTGTGATCACCGAACGATCAAAGTGAGGATGATCCACGATTACCAAGGTCTTTTTCATAAAGTGCTCCTTTTCGCTGTTTGACAAAAAAGCATAAGACTTTTTTAAAGATTATACGATTTATGCGCTTTATGACAGCGCTCTGCCCTGTATAAGTGCAAAATCTTCATCTTTGTAATGTATCGCATCTGCATATTTGTTCTTTTCTTTCAGAAAAGAACGGTGCAATCTTGAAACGATCTCACTGCGGCGTTGCATGTCAGGATAACTTAAAAAGCATTTATCAAAATCGATGAGATAAAAGTTGCCGTGATCATCCAACAGGATATTGCGTATATTAAGATCAGTATGCTCGATACCGTGCTCGAAAAATGCTTTGATCATCCCGCCGAGACGAAGCATTTCTATTTGTGACAAAGCTCTTTTTCGCAATATATGAGCCAAATCTTCAGCATCCAAAGCCTCTATCAGTATGTCCTGAATCAAAGCGCAGCCGCACTTTTTCTCACGGGCTATAAGAGGAGCCGGTACCGGCAAACCTTCCTTTACCATGTATCGTAACAGTCTGAATTCGTCAAAAGCCCTGTGGGCATGAGGTTCAATAAGAAAAAAACGATCTTTCAGAAGATGTCCTGCCAATCCCCCGCGGCGATAATGTCTCATCACCACTTTTTTACTGCCGGTCTTAAAAATCAGAGCTTCTCCCCGACCGCCTTTTCTTTCGGCGTTTTGCAACAGTGGACTGTGCTGGTCAAAAAAGGCTGACAACGGGAAATGAGCAAGATCGGACTGCGTATCTGCCAAATAGAGGTAGTCACCTTCCTTTACCGTTCTTATATTCATCTCCGTAGTCCTTTGCTGGCAAAACTTGTTTTGTGATCTTCTCCACATATTTTAGATCATTTTCTGCTCATTCCCTCCTCATCCTAAGAAGAGAGCAAGCATGGGAACTATTTTTTTCCCCTTCTGCTAAAATGCCGTCCATGAGTATAAAACCGTCATCGCTGTGCGTCTTAAGACTCACCGCATTGGGCGACTGTATCAACGCCTTCGGCATGATCTGTGCCGTAAAAAATAAAGATCCGTCTCTTCGCGTGTTGTGGATCATCGACAAACGTTTCGCACCTCTTTTTCGAACCGAACAAGGAAGCGATCTCGTTCCCATGTTACCCGTCGATTTCTCCCGCGGAACCTTCAATGCATTAAGCTCTCTTCATCAAAGTTTAAAAGGGCAAAACTTTGATTCCTTGCTTAACCTGCAAACCTCTCTTAAAGCTTCACTGTGCTCTTTAAATATAAAAGCAAAAAATAAATTCGGTTACGACAAAGAACGCTCCCGTGAAGGACAGTGTTTTTTTATAAACCGCAAAGTTCCGTCACCGGCCAATCCTCATGTGCTCGCAGGGTTCATGGCTTTTGCCCGCGAAGCAGGCTTCGGAGATTTAAACCCGCGATGGGATTTTCGTTTAAGTGCCGAAGAACTGCACCCTTACGAGGATATGGGCAACAGAGAAAAACTTTTCGTCATCACCCCGTCCTCTGCCAAAGCTCAGAAAAACTGGACTGCCCAGGGCTATGCCGCCGTTGCGGATCATGCCTCACAAAGAGGCTTCTTCGTAGTGCTTGCAGGAAGCAAATCTCCTTTGGAACTGCAACTTTGTTCTGAGGTTTCCTCATTATGCAAAACTAAAGTTTTAAACCTCTGCGGAAAAACTTCACTGCGCTCTTTGGCAGCTCTCATTCAATCATCCGCCTTGGTACTCTCCCCAGACAGTGCCGCCATGCACTTGGCTTCGGCTTTGGGAACTCCGGTAATAGGTCTTTTTGCCGTACACAATCCAAAACGTGTAGGATCATGGCGTTATCCCGATCTCTGGGTCAGCGTATACCGTGATCTTGCCAGAAAAGAATACGGCAGCAGGCGACATATACCCTGGCGTTATCGGGTACGCGATCCCCTTGCCATGACTCATATAAGCATAGATATGGTAAAGGATGCATTTGATCTGGCTGTTGAACACTATCTTCCTGACGAGGCCTCAGAATGAACGACATTACCGCAGTGTTTCCGGGCACCTTCGACCCCATGACCTTGGGACATGCCGATCTTATAAAACGCGCATCACTGCTATTTAACCGCGTGATCGTGGCCGTTGCCGAAAGCCCTGCAAAACACACTCTGTTTCCGTTAAAAGATCGCGTGGATGCAATAAAAGAGAGTGTAAAAGATCAGAAAAACATCGAAGTGGAAGGGTTTACCGGTATGTTGCCTGATTTTTTAAAAGAGCACAAAGCCAGAGTTCTCATCCGCGGGATCCGTACCGTTGCCGATTACGATTACGAGATGTCGCTATCCGGCATGTATCGCATGGTAATGCCCGAAGTCGAAATCGTCATGTTGCCAGCCTCAGGAGATCTCGCTTTCATTTCATCAACCTTCGTGCGCGATATAGTCATACACCGCGGCGATATCTCAAAATTCGCCCCAGCAAGTGTAGTGGCTCTTGCCCGCAGATTTTTTTCCTGATGTACTGCTCTCTGAACGGAAAATCCCAGGTTCCTCAAATCTTGGATGAAATCTCAAAAGATTTCATCCTGCTGACAATCAATACCGTTTGCCCGTAAAAGGATCTCGGCACGACTGTCATTCTTTTAAAACCGGCATCTTCACCGCTGTTTGGAAGACGTTCTTTAAGAAAACGGCTTTTTTATGCCTTTTATCGTGAGTTTTTATTTATCAGCTATCGGGTGATAAAGCTCTCATCATAATTATTGAACACTTTGATTTTTTTCTCATGAGTCGCTACGGTAACGTACAAACCGGATCAGTGCTGACAGTGCGGACAAAAATAAGTGCTGCGCTGTCCTAAGAGCACGCTTTCAATGACGGTTCCGCACTCTTTACAGGGATCACCAGCATGTCCGTAGACTTTTAAATCCTGTACAAAATATCCGAGCTTCCCGTCGGCCCCCTGGAAATTGATAATGGTTGTTCCGCCTTTTTCTATGGAATGGACAAGCGTCACTTTAATTGCCTCTACAAGTCTTTCGCATTCTGCAAAGGTTAAAGAGCACGCTTTGCGTCTTGGATCGATCTTTGATAAAAAAAGTACTTCAGATGCATAAATATTACCTACTCCGACAACGACGGCAGCATCCATAACTGACTGTTTTACAGCCTTCTGATGTTTTTTCAGAGCATTATGCAGGTAAGTTGCATTAAATGCTTCCGACAGCGGCTCAGGCCCCAAATCTTTTAAATAGCGACTTGTTTCAGGATCCTGATCAGGCGCCAGATAAGCTATGAGCCCAAAACGTCTTGCATCGTTGTAACGTATGATCACTCCGTCTTCAAGCTCTACTTCAAAGTGATCGTGTTTTTTACGCTCCTGAGCGTCTTTCAAGATGGAAAGATGCCCTGTCATACCCAGATGGATGATCAAAGATCCGTGCGCAGTTTTTACGACTATATATTTGGCACGCCTGCCCACCTCGTCGATCCTTGCTCCTTCAAGAAAATGCAACTCTTTTGAAAAAGGCTCGCGAAGCTTCTTGTCGTCATACCAAATCTTTTTAATCTTTTCATGCAGCATTTCCGGACGGATCCCGCGCATGGTGACTTCAACTTCCGGTAATTCGGGCATGATTTCCTCCTTTGAAAAAACAAAACCCCGTACCTTGTTAGGAACGGGGTCTTCTTAAAGACTGATCAAATTACTTGATCTTGCCTTCTTTATACAAAACGTGCATACGCACAACCGGATCATACTTCATCATCTCGAGCTTACCCGGGGTGGTACGACGGTTCTTGTCGGTGGTATAAAAATGACCGGTACCGGCAGTTGAATTCAAACGGATCTTCTCGCGGCCGCCTTTCTTTGCCATATTAGCCTCCCTTAGACTCTTTCGCCCTTGGCACGCATATCAGCCAGAACAGCATCAATGCCGCGCTTATCGATGGTACGCATAGCTTTGGTGGTTACACGCAGACGGACAAAACGTCCTTCGCTCTCAACCCAGAAGCGGTGATACTTCAGATTGGGCAGGAAACGACGCTTTGCAGCGTTCTTTGCGTGGGAACGAAGATTACCCACAGCCGGGCGCTTGCCCGTAACTTGGCAAACTCTGGACATGTTAGTTCACACTCCAAAAAATACTTTACGGGTCACAGCACCTAAGAGCTGCAACCAAAATTAATGTGTTAAGGTTAATACAAAGTGCGCATATTTTAGCACAAAAGCGCCCAAGTCACAGTCTTTTGACAAAAGACTAAGACAATACTCGTATTCCTTGTTTTTCCTGACACCGTCACGGTTTCCCGCGATCTTCCCGCAGACGTCCGGGCTCTGCCCGGTGCTTGTGCCTTATGATCTCCGTGTTCAAAGCCGGCGATCAGTAAAACGCTACCCTGCAATGGCAGTCCCGTATCTCTCTGCGAGCCTCGTTTTCAACTGTTCCCGTAATGTCTTCGGTACAGCTTCGGTCTTAGGCGGCATCACTGCTTAAGACCCGCGGAACGTTCTTGCTGGATCTGATCTATGATTATCATCGTGATTAATCATCGTTAAAGATCACCGCAAAATGCTCCGCCGATGAATTAATACGTCAGCGTTTTTCAGCAAATGCGTATTATATGCAGAAAAGTTATTAATTGATCAGTTGCCTGCGATTAATCTTGAAAATATCCGCAGAAAAATCGACTGATCTGCTGTTTTGGAAGGATTAGGCCATGAACCTGCAATTAAAAAATCGCAAAATCATTCTGGGGATCACCGGTAGCATCGCCGCCTACAAGGCCTGTACTCTGTGCCGCATGCTGGTAAAACAAGGTGCCGAAGTTCACGTGGTAATGACCTCCTCATCCTGCAAACTGGTAGCTCCCGCTACGCTTGAAGCTTTAAGCGGACACCCCGTACCAGTGGATATTTTCGAAGATGCCGACAAAATAGGACATATAGCCTTGGCAGGCCATGCGGATTTGGCGGTAATAGCGCCGGCATCTGCCAATACCATCGCCAAAATGGCCGCAGGATTTGCCGACAACATGCTGACCGCCGCCGTTTTGGCCTGTACCTGCAAAACCGTGGTGGTCCCGGCTATGAACACTCATATGTTGCATAATCCGGCCACGGTCGAAAATATTGAAACCTTAAAGCGCCGCGGCATGCTCATCATGCAACCTGCTACCGGAGATTTGGCCTGCGGTGTAAATGCCGACGGTCGTATGCCGGAACCAGGCGAAATCTTAAATTACATTATCAAGATTTTAAATTCCAATGTTTCTCCTGAAGGCATAACCTACGTTCCGCAGGATCTGTTACCGACACCCGAACGCCCGGCCATGCTCACTCAGACCAAATTACTCGGCAAAGCCTCGGGAGCCGGTCTTAAAGTTGTGATCACCGCAGGTCCTACTGTAGAAGATTTGGATCCGGTACGCTTTATTACCAACCGCAGCTCGGGGAAAATGGGATTTGCCTTAGGTGCTGCGGCCAAAGCGTTGGGAGCGCAGGTTGTACTGATAGCAGGTCCCGTCAAACTCGACACCCCGAACGGGATCACCCGCATTAACGTAAGATCAGCTCTTGAAATGCTGCACGCAGTCGAAGACAACTTACAAGAATGCGATGTCTTCATAGGATGTGCTGCCGTTGCCGATTACCGTGCCGATCATATTGAAACGCAGAAAATTTCAAAACGGGATCACCGCGACGGACTTACCATCAAACTCGTGCGCAATCCGGATATTGTGGCGACCGTTGGCAAACTTGAAAATAACCGTCCTTTCACCGTAGGTTTTGCCGCTGAAACTGAGAACGGCGAAGAGCACGCCCAACGCAAACTTGCGGATAAAAATCTCGACCTTATTGCTTTGAATTATGTACAGCATCGCGACATAGGTTTTGACAGCGATCAGAACGAGCTTATGGTGTTTGACAGAGACGGCATTGCCGCCCGTTACGGCGTTCAGGACAAAAATGTCTTGGCTGCAAGCTTTTGTGATCTGATCTTCGAACGCGTCAAAAAAGGACAGGAATGATGGAACGCATTGACATTGCCTTAAAGATCCTTGATCCGCGCCTCGGAAGCGAATTTCCGTTACCATCTTATGCTACCCTGGGCTCTGCTGGAGTGGACATAAGAGCCATGTTTGAACATGAAACCGTAATCAAACCTGGGGAAACAGTCTTAACTCCGGCAGGTTTTTCCGTTTACATCAAAGATCCTGCGGTGGCGGGTTTTGTTTATCCACGTTCGGGGCTTGGTTATAAACAGGGCATAGTATTGGCCAATCTTACCGGAGTAATAGATTCTGACTATCAGGGACCGATCATGGTGCCTTTATGGAACCGCTCGGATAAAAGTTTTACCGTGACTCCCGGAGATCGCATCGCTCAATTGGTATTTCAGCGCGTTTTACTTGCCGATTTTAAAATCTGTGATGATTTCGGAGCAACATCTTCACGCGGACAACAGGGATTCGGTTCCACCGGAATACATTAAAGAAACAAACAGTAACACAAGGAGAAACCAGTGAACAATTTTGATTTCTACCGTCCTACCCGCTATATTTTCGGACACGGTTGCGAAAATGACACCGGCACTTATGCCAAAGAATACGGCTTTAAAAAAGCCCTGGTAGTTTCAGGAGGAAACTTTGCCAAACGCTCGGGGTTACTCACGCGCGTTTGCTCGTCTCTTGAAAGAGCCGGCATTTCCTACGTAAGCCTTGAAGGAGTGAAGCCAAATCCTCGTGCCGATCTTGTGTATAAAGGCATAGAACTTGGAAGAGCGGAAAAAGCAGACTTTCTGCTTGCAGTAGGCGGGGGCAGCGTTATCGATACGGCCAAAGCCATTGCCTTGGGTATTCCCTATGAAGGAGATTTCTTTGACTTTTTCTTAGGCAAAGCCAAGCCTCAAAAAGCCCTTAAGACCGCAGTAGTACTTACCATTCCTGCAGCAGGCTCGGAAGGCTCCAACAGTGCAGTTATAGAAAAAGAAATCAACGGCAATATCGTAAAAAACGGTTTAGGCTGTGATTTTAACGTGCCTCTTTTCTCCGTAATGGATCCTGAACTGACCTTCACTTTGCCAGCATATCAAACCGCCTGCGGGGTTACCGACATGATGGCTCACATCATGGAACGTTATTTTACCAACACCCAAAATGTCGATGTAACCGACAGAATCTGTGAGGGCTTGTTATGCTCCATCATCGCCAACGCTCCTGTGGCCATAACCGAACCTGACAATTACAGCGCCAGAGCCAACCTGATGTGGGCAGGAACCATGGCTCACAATAATATTTGCGGAGTAGGACGCGAGCAGGACTGGGCTACTCATCACCTAGAACATCAGTTGTCGGCTTTGTATGACGTTGCTCACGGAGCAGGACTTGCCGTCATGTTCCCTGCCTGGATGGAATACTGTTTAAGACACGATGTCATGCGCTTTACACAGTTTGCCGTCAGAGTATTCGGCATAAGCATGGACTATGAAAAACCCGAACGTACTGCAAAAGCAGGAATTGCCGCTTTAAGAGCTTTCTTAAAGCGTATAGGCATGCCTCTGAATTTTGAGCAAATAGGAGCTCACAGCGAAGACATTCCGAAACTTCTTGATATGCTGGGAGTAGATGATCACGAACGTTCTGAAGGACATTTTGTAAAACTGCACCGCAGTGACTGCGAAAAAATTTACCAACTGGCTGCAGAATATCGTGACTGAGTTTTAAAGCATAGAGGGAGAGCCGACGCTCTCCCTCCGCTTTTTAATTGCGTTAAATCGATCAGAATCGTTTTGCCAGCAAATCCTTGAATGCTTTTATTTCAACGGCATTTTGCGCAGGAGCGGTACCGCCCTTGATATCGCGTTTGTTCAGGATGTTTTCAATCTGCAAAGGAGCATAGACATCGTCGCCTATAACATCCGAGAACTGTTTAAATTCCTCAACGCTCAGCTCTTCCAAAGGTTTCTGCACTGAAATGGCATGCAACACCACTTTGCCTACTATCGAATGAGCCTCACGGAAGGGTATACCTTTGGAAACTAAATAGTCTGCAAGCTCAGTAGCATTGGAATATCCGCCCTTAGCCGCATCCAAAGCACGCTCTTCGTTAAGTTTCAAATCTTCAAAAACCAATGCCGCCATATAAAGACTGTCATGCCAGGTATCGATTGCATCGAAAAGACGCTCTTTGTCTTCCTGCAAGTCTTTATCGTAGGCAAGCGGCAGAGCCTTGCAAGTTAACAGCATACCGGTCAGAGCTCCCACCACACGGCCGCATTTGCCGCGGATAAGCTCCAAAGAATCAGGATTCTTTTTCTGCGGCATTAACGATGAACCTGAAGTAACTTTATCCGACAAAGTTACAAAACGGGCCTCACCTGAATTGTAGATGATGAGATCTTCTGCAAGACGCGAGAGATGGATCATGGAAATTGATGCGCAGGAGAGCAGTTCCATGACGTGATCTCTGTCGGACACTCCGTCCAGACTGTTGGCGGTGGCATGTTTGAAACCAAGAGCATGTGCCAATTTTTCACGATCGATCTTATAGGCAGTTCCGGCTAAAGCTGCAGATCCCAAAGGACATGTGGACATGAGTTCGGCGGCGTTTTGCAAACGCTGATAGTCCCGCTCGAACATCTGAGCATAGGCCAATACCCAATGGCTGAAGGTTACCGGCTGTGCTCGTTGCAGATGAGTATATCCTGGGAACACCTTACCCTGATAACATTCTGCCGTAGCTACCAATTCACGTTCCAAATGCACGAGTGCTTTGGAGATCCCGTCCACAGCTTTGCGGCACCAAAGTTTCAAATCCAAAGCCACCTGATCGTTACGGCTGCGGCCGGTATGCAATTTTTTTCCGAGGTTGCCGACTTTCTCGATGAGACGACGTTCGATATAAGAGTGAATATCCTCGTCTCCTGCGGAGGCTATGGCATGAATGTCGTTTTCTGCTTCTTCATGAAGTTCGGCCAGAGCCTTTTTCAGATCGATGCATTCTTGATCGGTAAGCACCCCCGCTTCGTGAATTGCATCTGCCCAACACTCGGAGCCTTCGATATCTTCGAGGGCCATGCGATAGTCAAACTTCAGCGAGTCATTGTAATTTTTGAATCTCTCGTCAGGACCTTCTGTAAATCTGCCGCCCCATAAAGCCATGATCTGTTGTCTCCATGCTGAAAAATAGTTAAAAATCCCGCTTATTGTACCCAAGTATCAGTGAGTATCGCACCATGCTGCATAACAAAGCATCTTCAAACTGGCATTGAAGTAATCATCACTGTTCTTAATCTCAGGCTCTTTGTAAAATTTGCCCTCCACCAAATCTCGTACCGCGCGCAACCCGCCTGTCATCGCATATTCGGCACTTTGTCCCGTGACAACGTTTACCCAAGCCGGGGTATTGTCAGGTGAAAAACGGGCAAAATAATCTTTCCAAGGTTTAAGCTCAGGAGAAGCAGGATCTCCCCAGTAAAGATACAACGGCACTCTGATGGCATCGTAACTTGATCGTGCCGGCCATTGCTCTGCAGTAATAATGCTGCCGTCAGGCATGAGTTTTATCCAGTCAGGCGACAAAGGTACCGTAAAATTCCGATTTAAATTCATCAAACTTTTTGAATCTGAAGCAAGCTCTCCCCACAATTTCATATAAGTGAAAGCACCCAAATCCTTTAAAGCTGGATAAATGTAATAAGAAGGATTTAAAAATACCTTGTCGTTATACAAAAATCCGTTTAATCCCGGTAACAGTACTTTAAAACCGCCGAAATTGGTAACAAGCAATGAAGAAATGGTTTGAGCCAGCCTTTCACCTTTTTTGGTATAAGCAGGATCCCTCCATTTGGCTCCGGCTCTCATCAAAGCCCAGGCTATAAAAAGATCTCCGTCGGTAGCGTTATTGTGATCTGCTAGCGGATCTCCGCCGTCACGACGATAAGCCCAGTAAAAAAGACCAGTTTTAGGATCTTGCAAATTGTGTTCGCTCCAGGACAAAACCTTATCAAACACTGTTTTGTCACCGTACATAAGAGCGAACATCAATGCATATCCTTGTCCCTCAGAATGCGACATGCCGCTATTGCCGCTGTCTATGACCGCACCGTCTGAACTTACAAAACGGGCTTTGTAATCATCCCAAGCTGAAGCCTGAGCAAAAGACGCAAACATAAACACAGCACTCAATGCGGTTAAATACAAAATTTTGCGCACCAACGTTTCAAATGCTGCTCCAAACGCGTCAAACATAATTTTTTTACCTTTTTTTGAAAGAAAACACTGTCGTATCGTCGTTTTGCGACTCTACTCTGCATCCCAAAGCCGCAGGAGCCCCGCTTTGGTAAAACCACATGTTATACAAACCGCAAAGCAAAGCCGCAAAAAAGCGCTGCCAGTCTGCAGCAAATTCAGGATCCTCACAGACAGGTCCTTTACGGTGAACTATCCTAAGCGACTGTTCACAGTCCGTAAGTTCACATACTCCTAGTCCCAAAGACTTGAGCCTGTCGTTCATCTCAAGATGCAAAGCGCCTAACCTCTCCGGGTGTCCCAAAGGATAATGTTTGGCCAAATCTTCCCCGACGTCATAAAGGAAGTCGCATACATCCTCTCCTGAAGCATTACGGCTCATCTTCTGAACCATGAGGATCAAAAGTTCAAGCATTCCGCGGCCTTGATTTTCCGACATGAAAAAAGCGCTCATCAAAGCCCTCCCAATACCGATTTGATATAAATCATTTCGGACATCTCGTTATAGTCACCAAATGTTGAGTAGTTAAGTGCCGCTCCTACCTTGAGCCAGTCAGTCAGGTAATAGTCATAACTTAAATGGGCACTGCCGCCGACTCCGGACTCGTTACCGTGGGCAAAATGCGAGGATTCTAGGAAGCCCAGCGATACGAGATCATCAAGATCGCTCTGTAAATCAGGATGTTGCGGGAAATAAGGCTCTTCATTCGTCTCATAAGACTGATAACCTAAGTTTAAAGAAGCGTTAAATACCGAATTTTCCGTACGTTTTAAGTAGGAGAATGGTATTGAGGCGATGAAATAATTCTGCGGGCTGAAATAACCGCCGTTGCCTAAGGTAAAGTTATTTTCGTTATGTTGGAAATTCAGATATGAAAGCGACAATCCTACCGTCATGTCCTCGTACATGGTCGGTTTAAAAGGATGCACGTATACGGCAGCATCAGCGCCGACGCTGTTATTCGAACGTACATTTTCTCCCAAGTAGCGATAGAAAGAGCCGCTTAAAGTACTTCCCAAATAACCGTTATCGTAAGAATAAGTCAGACTGCCGCCGTTTTTGGTAACTCCGCCCCAGTATTTTCCCGAATACTCGTCGGTATAACCGTAATAGCTCAAAATCGAATCTTTCACGGCACGACGTTCTGCCGTAATATTCAGCGAGCTGTTGCGGGTTAAATCAAAAGTATAGGATGCACCGCCTATCACGGTAGTGCTGTCTTTACCTACCGGACTTGCTCCCAAATCGAACCTGTAATTATCGTTGCTTAAAGCTATGTCAAAGCCGACCCCGGTGGTACGTGCAGGTTTGGCCGTGTACATGCCCGTTGAAATATGTTCTAAGGCATTTACAGCCGCCATTACCTGTTTGACATCACTAAAACGACCGAAATAATTAATAAGATTTGCTCTTCCCTGTGCCGAAATAAGCGCAAAATCAGCACCGTTTAGAGAAGTGTTCAACAAAGTTTGCAAATCATTGGGATCCAAAGCATTAAGCCAAGCATTGTTAGTTTTATAGTTTTCCCATTCGGTTTGATTCATGCCTTTGTAAGCATTTTGCAACGCCTGAACTCTGGTAACCATATTGGTAACGCCGACGCTCAGTGCCTGAGAGCCGAAACGACTGGCGCTGTCATAGGCAACATCCCCAGAATGCATGCTCACAGGATCAGCCGTTACGGAAAGTTTGGCTCCGCCTAATACAGGAGTACTTACGGTATGAGGAACTTCCACCACCGATACCTTGCTAAAGCCTTCCTCGCCGTCTTTTTGTCTGGCCTCCAAAGCAACGTTCATAGTTGTAGCAACTTTATCTTCAAGATCGCGCAACATAAAGTTCACCGAATTTAAAGTTTCGGCACGATCGGCTGCACTTAAAGACGATGCTACATAGTTAGCTCCGCCGTTATTCTGAAAGTCCCAAGGTGAAGCTTTGGTTCCCTGCGGATCCTGCACTTCCCACGGCAAAGCTTTGATAGCCTGAGCTTTGGAAGGAGCAGCACCGCGATTATGGAAAGGATTGCCCGGCATATGAGCAATTTCCTGTGCAGTATATCCGTCTTGTCCTATTGGCAGAGGTTTTGGATCATCATAACGACCGTCCAAAAGGCCCCGCGCACGCTTTAATTTGATTATGGCTTCTTTGTATTCATGATTTTTAGCATCGATACGGGCCAAAAGGGTCAAAATACGCGGATCGTCGGTATTGCGCAGTCTCTGCCCCAGATCGGCAGCGCCACGATAATCCTCACGCCCCAAAGCAGCGTTCATCGCTCCTTCAACAGCCTGCTGATCCTCAGGGGAAACGGCCAGCACACGACTGTAAAGAGAAGCCGCCTCATCGTACATCCCGTTGTCCTGATAGAGTCTGGCCATAGCCATCTGCAGATCAGGATCATCTGGATATTTCTGAATAAGCGGGAACAGCAGATCATAAGCATCTGCCGAGCGGTTGCTCTCTCGCAAAGCGTCAGCCTGGCGTATGCTCTCACCGTTTTTGAGTCTGTCAATTTCTTCACCTGACGAATTGGCAATCACCCTTTGGTTTTCAGTCAACGCTCTGGCTTTTTCGTAATTTCCGGTACCGTTATATACGGAAATGATATCAGCAAGATCAGCCAAACCTTCGTTACCGGAAGCAGGTCGCGACATGGCCAAATTTGCCAGATCCAAAGCCCTGTCCTTATCCCCCGCGCGCAGGTAAAGATAAGCAAGATGCCCAAGCTGCCTCTTTTGCAACGATGAAGTCTTAAATCCTGAACTTCTTAAGGTATTTAATGCCGCCGCATTATTTCCTGAAGCTATATAACTTTCCACATCGGAAAAAAGCAGATCGGTTTTAAGCGTAGCTCGCATTTCCCTTACTTTGGGAGATGCTGATTTTATGCGGTTTAAAGATGCCTGTGCCTGTTCATATTCTTTAAATTCCATCTGCAGTGAAGCTGCGGCAAACAAATCCTCATCACTGGCATTTGCCCGGTTAAGATAATTAAGCTCCGAATATGCCCCTGCCAAATCACCGCTTTGTTGCTCTGCCAAAGCCAAATCATAGTGTAACCAGGTTGCAGACGGGTGCGAGCGCAACTGCGTACGCAAGTAATCCAAAGCCTGAGCATTACCCCGACCGTCTTTTAGACTTTCTGCATGAGATCTGATCCCGGGAATGGGATCTACGTACACATGTACTCTGGAACTGTCACGGATCTTTTCTGCCAAAGTACGATCCATATTGGACAAAAGCGCCGTAGCTTCTGCATTTTTTCCGCCTTCCTTTAAAACGTAGTACAGCAACTCCTGTACTCCGACATTGGAAGGATCCGCACTTTGCGCCGTTCTCAATGCTTCTTCGGCTTCAGGATAACGCTTGTTTTTTCTGGCAAGTTCTGCCTTAAAGATCAAAGCATCCGCATCATAAGGACTGTCTTTTAACAGATCGTTTAACTGCGACAAAGCGACCTGATCTCTTCCGTTCTCGGCATTGAAACGTGCCTGACACAACAACGCATCATGCTTAAGTTTCGGAGCCTTGCTCCCGCCTGATGCTGCCGCCTGATTAAGGTATTCTGCAGCCTGAAGATAATTCTTAAGCTCCATATACAGATAACCAACGGCTTCAAGAGCATTCTGATTGCGCGGATCTTTGCTCAGAATACGTTTGAAATCATTGATGGCGTCTTCTTTGTCGGTTTTGCTCTTGTCAAAAGCTTCTTTGGAAAGATTTCCCAAAGTCACCTCGTCATAATGCCGCGCGACTTCCGTATCGCCGCGATGACGACTTAAATAATTTTGGTAATACTTATGATCATTCTCCGAAGGAGAAAACCACATCAAAGCCTGCTTTAAGGCAAGATCAGCTTCCTTGTATTTCGGGGCGTAGTAATCCAGCAGTTCTATACCCTGACGTATAGTACTTTGACGATAACTTAAGATCTTTCCCAAAGTGATCTGCGCATTGACATCATGCGGATTCTGCCTGATATAAGCAGTAACCCCGTTTTTGGCGCGATCATAATAATTAGGATCTCCCGACATTGTCAGGTAATACTCCGACACCAATGCCTTAGGCGGTACCGCACCCGGAAACAGCTTCTGATATTCGCGCAATGCACCTGCTATGTTCCCAGAAGATGACAGCGCACGCGCATGGCTTAAAAGCTCTCCTGAAAGATCAGACATGCCGCGGTGATTATCCAACTGCTGCAAATAATCACTGTTAGGAGCCAAACGTGCCAAGCGATCTCTGTAGATATTTCCGGTTTCTTCGTCCTTATTCTCATAAGACCACAGAGACATCAAAAACAAAGCTTCTTCATGATGAGGATCAGCCATAAGCAGGCGATTTAAAGTCTGCATAGCTTTGTTGTGCAGTTTTTTATCGTGCCAGAAGTAAGCCTGTTTCAACAGCGTAGCCGTAAGTGATGTCGTGTTGTTCTGAACATTATCAGGGTTTTCAACAGTCTGTGCAGGTTCAGTCATCTTATCGGCAAAAGAAGACCGCACTTCGTTTTGGTCTGAGGCTTCCTCCGCTTTTGTCTGAACTTGCTTATTTTCGGGTACAACCGCATCTGCTTTTTGTACTTGATTTTGTGTTTCCGATGCCGTTTCATTTTGAGGCTGGCTCATTGCCATTCTTGCAGCCTGTAACTGCCTTTGATCGTCCTCATAGGAAGCTTGCGCTCCGTGACAGCACAGTGCAACAGCCAGGGCCAAAACGGTTTTTTCAAATCCTATCATCGAATATTTCTTAGACATGTTTGACCTCATTTACCCGCTGCGACCATAAGACGTTTTTGTGCACGTTTACGCAGACACCTTGATGCGACTATCGAAAACATAACCAATACAAAGAATCCGACCACACAAAACCATACAGCATGTTTACCGGCAAAGAACAATACTTTAAAAGCAGTACTTACCTCGCCTTGATAGATATAGTCACCCACACTGTAACTCATGACCTTGTCCTGTCCTGAAATCACGCTGAGATCTCCTGTCACGCTCTTATTAATTTCGCGATTATCAAGATCGTCTCCCAAACGGGACAATTCGTCATCTGAGGTGGCCGTAACCACAACTGCAACGTTTTCCCTGTCAAAAGGGGAAATAAGCGATAAGAATCCCCGCCATGCGGAATTGGTACGCACGTACCGGTTGGCATCGGCATTTTCAGAACGGAAATCTCCGGTTAAAAAACGCTCCAGACTCGACATCAATCCGCCCTTTAAGGAGAACATTCCGTACTCAATAATGTTGAGATCTCCGCTGTTAAGTTCAAAAGACGAACCTTCCAACAACTTCTGTAAATATTCGCGATGTTTCAAAGTAGCCACCGCCAAAAGATCGAGCCCCTTAAAAGCTTCTTGGTTTTCATTCAGGATCTGCGATCCTAAATACACCTTATCGGCACTTACCATAGTTCCGGTGGCATTACCGCTTCTTGCCATCAAATTAAAAAGCGTATCAAGTTCCGACACCGAGGCATGATCAGGGAGCAACACGGCCGTATGAGAAAAATCTGCATAACGGGTGAAAGGGAAAGACGCTCCTACGAAAAAGGCCAAATTCGGCATGCGCGCAAAATGTACCGAATTGGAAAGATCGATGTAACTTTTCTCGTCAATTACGCTTTTGATGTTGGTATCGCGCATCACATCACAGGCTGTGCCGCGCTTAAGTCTCGTATCAAAGAAGAAGCGCAGTTCGTTGTCACCGTATACATATGTAGGTTGCAAAGGTATATGTCTTTCATTTTCGCGTCCGTTGCCTCCGCAAAGACGCCAAAGATTTTCCAACAACCCCTTCTTATTCACCGGAAGTTTGTCCAGATAATTTCCGGAAATGCTCACGTCAAGACCGGAGGCTTCTTCGTCGAGGTAATCAGGAGGAAATTCATAGGATATGAAAAGATCGCTGGGGCTTCCGTAAATCTGATAAAGATCGGGTGCAGAGCGGAATGCTATATCCAAGGGAGCATGAAAAAAACCGCGAGTAAGCAAACTCTGATCTTTACGCAACAATTCATGTAAATATACTTTTCTATTAGCACTTATCCAGTAAGGAGCATCATAAGGTTGATGTATTTCCTTAGGATAAGCCTTGATAGGAAGGAAGTTAGTTTCCACATTCTTCTCAGCTTCGGTAAGCGTCAGGATCGCATTGACGAAATCTTCATCTGAAGAAGCCACTACATAAACATTTTTATAAGGTTTATAGAAAGGATTGTCTTTCATATAAACACCGGCTTTATCAGGGAGCTCAATGCCTGCAACTGTCTGTTTAGGATGACCGAATATTATTGAATTACCCACAGGCAGGGTATCAAGTGAAGTATTAAATCCTACGCCGCGGTATTCAGCTTTTATTCCGAAATAGGATGCCAGCATCGCTGCTCCGTGCACTATTTCGGGAGTCAGAAGCTCTGGCAAAACAAAATTTACCGTGGTCTTGTCATTTTCATAACTGTCCAAAAACGGCAGAGGGAAAACCGAAAGATTGGGATCAAGCGACAGTATGTAACCGTCTATATCCAGATGGCTTTTGGGATCCACCGTAATAAGATATTTATCACTGTAGTCTATTAGACAACTGAATTCCTTATCATCCACTACTTGAAAAACCAGAGAATTATCTTCAGACAGATATTCGGTAGGAACAGTAAGTTCATAGCTTGTAAGTTCCTTTGAAGTCAGCGGTATGGTTCCCAATTCCTGTTCGTTAAGCTTTACCTTTAGATGAGGATGCCGTTCTGCCATGGCTTCAGTCTGCTGCACATAAATTTCAAGTCTTGCCGAACTTACCATTTTATCGATGGGCAGGGTAAAGCCGATATTACTCTCATCCTGTCCTGCAGCCATTTTTACGCCGTCACGAAAACCCAACTTATCAAAGGTATAAGAAGAAGAATAAACATTGAGGCTGTCGTCATGACTGTTTAAATTGCTTAAGATCTCATCGTCTTTGTCAGGCGCATTCGTCTCTTTTTGAACAGCTGTTTGACCGTCGTCAAGCGGTCTTGATTGCAACAGGATCTCTTCTATCACCTTCGGCAAGTGCGGAGTTGCATTTTGTGCATCAGGATCCGTTCCTTTGGACATATTGTTATGCAGATTTCTGTAATCAAAATCCTCGGCAAAAACACTGAAAGTCAAACAACTCAGAACCAGACTCAAAAGAGCTTTATTAACAAAAGCCCCAAAAAAGCGATTAAGCATGGCTTTCTCCTGCAACTTTCTGCTTTTTACCGGCCGGAGCACGTTTTGGAAACAGAGAATCATAAATACAGGCTAATACGGTAAAGAAAGAACGCACCGGATTATCCTGCTTATATTCAGGACGTACCCACGCATCGGCTCTTGAGAAGATAAGACGTACAAATTCCCTGCGGGTATCTATATCGACGTTTTCAAAACTGAATCGTAAAAATTCGTCTTCACCCTGCATAGGTCTTACGATACGTTTCACATTGACGCATACAGTTGCATTACCTGTAGGGATCTCAAGATCGGTAATGGGATCCTCGTCCAAATTCAATTCGGCATTTCCTATGGAAAAATTGTCCACGCGACAGCCGCCCATGGAAATATCCCTCATGACGGCTCTTGAGCATATTCCGCTTTGCTGATAAACATTAATAGGCAGTTCAACATTCAAACGTTGCAATTTACGTTTGTTGGCTGTTTCGCGTCCTACGCAAATTGCAGCTATCAGCAACAAAAGATTTACCATGGCCCAAAAAATATTCAACAGCATGGGGCCGAGCTGTGTTTCGAAATAATTGGGCAAAAAGATCTTAATTACACTGAACAGGATGGAAAATGCCAGTAAAAACGCGACTATAAGGTGAGGACGTACCGACAGCACATCAAAATAAGCTTTATCAACCGTTTGTCCCTTATCCGTCACGTTGAAATCACCGTGATGAGGGAAAAACAAAGTTGCCACGGTAGGTAAAACCAGATGAAATGACAGCACGGTATCATAAATCTGTCCCCAGAAACTGTAACGATAACGTCCGTACAATCTTGAACCAGATAACCCCGAGAGAATAAGATGCGGAATGGCGTAAGCCAAAAGCAGACTTACCGAACCGTGCACGATGGAGATCCCGAAAAGCAGATACAAAATCGGAGTAACCATAAAAATCACACGGGGAAGCGCAAAGAAAAAGTAACTGGTGGCAGAAAGATAACAAAGTCTTTGAGCCAGCGTCAGCCCCTTACCGAACAAAGGATTATCCAGTCTGAAAATCTGCACCATGCCGCGGGCCCAGCGGTTTCGCTGTTTCAAATGCAAAACCAGACGCTCGGTAGCCAAACCGCCTGCCAAAATATGATCAAGAAAAGCAGTTTTCCATCCTTTACGTTGTAACTTTAAAGCCGTATGCGCATCTTCAGTCACTGTCTCAACGGCAAAACCGCCGATCTCATCTAGAGCACTGCGGCGGATCACGGCACAGGATCCGCAGAAGAAGGTAGCATTCCAATTATCGTTACCGCGCTGGATCGGACCGTAGAACATGGCATTCTCGGGAGGAATGTCTCTTCCTAAATAGAGATTGCGCTGTATGGGATCTGGTGAATAGAAATGATGGGGAGTCTGAATAAGCGCCAGCTTGGGATCAGTAATAAAAGCCCCTACGGTTGACTGCAAAAATATTTTGGTTGCAATGTGATCACAGTCAAAAATGGCAATGAGCTCGCCGTGAGTAAGAGTCATTGCATGATTAAGATTTCCTGCCTTGGCATGCTTATTGTCAGATCGCGTGATATAACCTACCCCGATCTCGGTTGCGAAAGTCGCAAACTCACGACGACGCCCGTCATCCAAAAGATAAATCCTTATTTTGTCTTTGGGATATTCAAGACACTGCGCAGCTAAAACCGTATCACGTACCACATCCAGCGATTCGTTATAAGTAGGAATATATACGTCAACCGTAGGCCATTTACTCACATCTTCAGGCATGGGCACGATCTTTCGATTTAATGACCATGAAAGCTGAAAGAAGCTTAAAAGCAGTACAACGTATACATAGATCTCGGCACCGAAGAGCAAAACACCGAAAATGGTATCTATCCATGACGGAAACGATAGAGTCTGCGTCGCTCGGAAAAACATATAACGCGTCGAACATACAACCGACGTCAACAGCATGCAAAAAGAAACAAAATGCTTCTTAGAGCAAAAATTCGCAATCAGACAGGCTATAACCATACACATGCCGAAAATGAATTGGTTTTGTGCATTCATAGGAGCTATAACCACCAAAACCAATACCGGCAATACCACACAAACGACAAAAAGTGCGGCAAACATTGAATTTTTCATAAAAATCCCTTTTGCTCAATGACGCAGAGGGTTGATGATCATTGTGCCTTGCTTAACATCAAAGCCAAGGATCGCCGCGGTTTTTTTGGCAATAACATCGATATCAAAAGCCGCAGCCGAATTCTTGTTGTAATCGCAAACCGGGATCTGCTGAGCAGCTGCTTCACTTACCGAAGTATCACGATGAACGGTTCCCAAGAGATTGTCCTTGAAATTCTGCTCGGCAAAGCTTTGAATTTCCCGATTAAGTTTGATTCGGTTATCTGCCTGATTGATGACGATGTGATATCCGTGACCTCCGTTGATCACTCCGTCCATCAGACCTCCTGCAAGTAATTGCGAAAACAGTGACACCGAAGCCGCATCGGCAAGCAAAGGTACAATTTGCATGTCTGAAACCTTTGATACCGATTCCAAAGCCTGAGAATACCCAGGAGCAAAATCAGCAATTACCAGCAAATCTTTATTGGCAAATAAAGACCCCTGTATCGTTTTAAAATAATTCTCCTGAGCCATTGCTTCATCAAGTAACGTCCGCTGTTCTTTAGTAGATTTACCAAAAGGAAGCACAAAAAGGTTTTTATCCACGTTGACACATGCCGAAGCCCAATCTTTTTGCGGCATGGTTACGAAACCGCGATCATCTGACAATGACAGACCGAAATACAGCCTTAAAGAATTTTGCGGATCAAAATCCACCACGGCAACTCTGGTACCGGAGCGTGAAAAAACATAAGCTAAATTAGCCGCTAATGTGGTTTTTCCTACTCCGCCTTTGGGAGAACAGATACTTATTACTGGCATTTCATCAATCTCTTGTAAATGTCCTGCAACGGTTCATCCTGATTTGCAGTCGCATAATTTCCGTCGTGCGAAGAACTGAACAAAGTTTTGGCATAACCTGTTTTGGAAATTACTTCATCGTTTGTACTTCTTTCAGGGCTATCTCCGGCTCCTCGTACGGACAGGGACACAGCTCTATCTTTTACAATCGGCTCCTGTTCAGCAATGACAGAGTGCTGTGTTAAAAAAGCCTTGAGGCTGCTGCGCCGCCGCGGCAAATTACCTGAGCTTTGCAAAACAGGCACAGATTCTTCTCTTTCCTTTGATCTTTTGTCGTTGCCGTGAATAAGTTCCATCACGGAATTACGATTTTTAATAGCAGGACTTTGCCCTAACTCACTTTTATTTATCAGTGTTTCTTTTTGTCCGGCCATCTGCCGTACCAAAGCAAATCCTGAATTGCGGCAGTCAGCTTCTTTCAAAACTTTCTGTTCAAAATTTCTAAAACTTACGCCTTCGTCCGCATAAGCTCTGACAAACTTATCCTCACCAAGGTGTTCTACTTTATCAGGCATGCTTTTCTCCAGAAAATATGCGTAACGGCTTTAAATAAGATCAATCCGGTAATTTTATCGCAAAAGAAATAATGCTAATAGCATTCATATCACGTTATCATTTTCCGTTCTCTAAACACACGAAAGGGAAACGAAAATCAATTCGTTTCCCTTTTTGTTGATTAAAGAAAAATTACAATTCTAAATTATTTTTTAGAAGCGGCATTGATTGCACGAATGCGAGCCGGCAAAGAATACAGACGAATGAAGCCTTCGGCATCATGCTGGCTGTAAACGTGATCAGCACCGAAAGTCACGAAGTCAAAGTTAAAGAGGCTGTTCGGAGAATCCTTCTGGATCACGGAAACATTGCCCTTATAGAGTTTGACAACTACCTTACCGTTAACATCTTTGGCGATTTCATCAGCTGCAGCCTGAAGGATCTCACGCAAACGGGTGAACCAGCGTCCGTCATACACTAACTGTGAAAAATCAACAGCCAACTTTTCACGATACTCGAAAGTGGATTTGTCGAGGACCAGCTGTTCAATAGCGCGCAAAGCTGCGTAAATGATGGTACCACCCGGGGTTTCATAGCAACCGCGTGATTTCATGCCGACCAGACGGTTCTCGGTAATGTCGATACGACCTACTCCGTTGCGAGCACCGTATTGGTTGAGCAGATCCAAAACCTGGAAAGCGGAAAGAGCTTTGCCGTCAACGGCTACAACCTTACCTTCCTTGATCTCAAGTTCATGAGTCTCGGGAGTATCGGGAGCTTTTTCAGGATCAGTTGTCCACACCCAAACATTCTCAGAAGCAGGATTCCAAGTATGCTCAAGTTCACCGCCTTCGGTGGAAATATGCAGACAGTTGGCATCACGGCTGTAAATCTTCTTCAAAGAAGCTTTGCAGGGAATATGACGTTCAGCAAGATAAGCCAGCAATTCTTCACGAGACTGCAAATTCCAAATACGCCAAGGAGCAATCACATCGAGCTGAGGAGCCAAAGCAGCGACAGCACTTTCAAAACGTACCTGATCATTGCCCTTGCCGGTAGCTCCGTGAGAGATGGCATCGGCACCTTCTTCCAAAGCAGCCTCGACCATAGCTTTGGCAATGACGGGACGGGCAATGGCGGTACCGAGCAAATAAGTACCTTCGTACAGAGCACCGGTCTTCATCATTTCGAAGACATAATCATTGCAGAATTCTTCACGCAAATCCTTGATAATGCACTTGGAAGCGCCTGAAGCCTTGGCTTTTTCTTCGATACCTTCAAGGTCTTCACGTTCCTGACCGACGTCGGCAACGAAACAGATCACTTCACAACCGAAATTCTCTTTAAGCCAAGGGACGATGGTGGAGGTATCAAGACCGCCTGAATAAGCCAGCAGAACTTTTTTATACTGCTTGTTGGTTTTTTCTAACATTTATAAGTTCCTCAATTAAGCTTTAATTAACTTTGACAATACGGACATATGAATGTGCAGACGGTTTTCCGCTTCGTCAAACACCACACTCTTATTTCCATCCATGACTTCATCAGTGATCTCGTAATTTCGGTGCGCAGGCAGACAATGCATGACTATCTGAGCTCCGGAAGATGCCACCAAAGCATCATTGATTTGGTAAGGCATATATTTCTTTTTAACACTGTCCAATGGAGTGTTATCACCCATGGATACCCAGGTGTCGGTATAGAGTACGTCGGCGCGCACTTCTTTCGGATCGTTGAAAACTCTCAATTTACAACCGTGTGCAGCGGCAATTTCCGAAGCTTTGGCAAATACCTGCACGTCAGGCCCGCATCCTTCCGGGACGCAGCAGTCGACGTTGACTCCCAAAATAGCACCGGCCACCAGCAAGGAATTGGTAACGTTGTTACCGTCTCCCATATAGCAAAGGTTAACACCCTGTAATTTGCCCAAATGCTCCCTTACGGTCAGATAATCTGCCATAGCCTGAGCCGGATGATACATATCCGACAGGGCGTTTATAACCGGTACCGAACCGTATTGAGCCAGTTCCTCAAGAGTTCTTTGCGAAAAAACGCGTCCTACCAAGCTGTCTACCCAACGGCACAGATTGCGTGAGTAATCGCCTATGGTTTCACGTTTACCCAATTCTCCGTTTTGAAGATCAAGATAAACCCCGTGACCTCCCAGACGATAAAAAGCTAATTCAAAAGTGGTTCTGGTTCTAAGAGACGGTTTTTCAAACATGATAGCGCCGCTTTTTCCTTCAAGCACATGTGCGTACTTTTTAGGATCTTTCTTCATTGCCGCAGCGGTATCCAGAATATCCAAATACTCATCCTGAGTGAATTCAAAGCCGGTCAGTAAATGACGCATGTATTTCTCCGTGAAGCATCATGTTCTTAGGCGCGGTCGTCATCCTGTCGGTAACCCTTAGAAAAAAGGCTGCGTAAGCTGATGCATGAAAAATTTTTTAACCTGCGTATATTAACAAAAAAGGTGCACTCTCGTCAGATGAAGTCCAAAGCGCGCAACGAAAGTGCAAGACACGCAATCGCCCGCGACTCCGTAAGAGGGGAATCTTTGGCAAATACCAGATCTTTTGCCTCATCCGGTGTGACCTTTATCAAAGCAATAGGCTCGGGTTCATCCCCGCTTTCAAGGCAATGTTTATAAAGATCCGTACATAAAAAACAATGCATGCGCAGCGACAGCATTCCCGGAGCGACGGTCATTTCATCACGTAACTTCACACAATGTCTGAAACCGTAGCCAAGTTCTTCTCCCAGTTCTCTGGCAAGTGCCTGCTCAGGACTTTCCCCTTTGTCTATTTTTCCTTTGACAAACCCAAGCTCATAACGTTCAAAACCGCAAGCATATTCAGAACTCATCAAAAAATATTTGCCGTCAAAAGGAACAGCCAGTACTGCTCCGTTTCCTCCGCCCAAACGCTCATATGTCCTTTGAGTTCCGTTAGAAAATTTAAGATCAAGTTCTTCCACCGTAAAAAAATGCGACATCTTATGGCTGCGTCTTGCCAATACCTGCGGCAACTGTGCTTCCAATGCCGAAAAATCTGCCATATTCAGCTCCTGCGACTTTACTCTAAATTCTGCTTTACGACTGGTATACTCTGCACCCGGATATTAACAGTTTTCAAATCTGCTCATCAGGTGTTTTTTTAATGAAAGCCCCAACTTCCAAGAATAAGGATCTGCGACTTGACAAATGGCTTTGGGCCGCCAGATTTTATAAGACCAGATCTTTAGCACGCGAAATGATCGACGGAGGGAAAGTCGATTACAACGGCGTACGAGCCAAACCTTCACGAACGGTAGAAATCGGTGCAAAAATAAAATTGTTGCGCGGCGGTTTACGTACGGAAGTAGAGGTTTTAGAGTTATCCGACGTACGCGGTCCGGCACCTGTTGCACAAAAACTTTATAAAGAAACAGAAGAGAGCATAAAGCAAAAAGCTAAACAGCTAGAACAGATCCGTATCAACGCGCTGTTGGCTCCCCATCCTGACAGCAAACCGAACAAAAAGGAACGTCGTCAGCTTCTTGACATAAAATACAGTCAAAATCAGGAATAGAATTATGAAAGATCTTAGTAGTATTACCCGTTTTCTTTTCGATAATCACGGCGTTCGCGGGGAAATACTGCGCCTTGCCGAACCTTGTGCTCAAATGCTAAAAGGCCAAAACTATCCCAAATGCGTACGCAACATGATGAGCGAACTTGCAGCATCTGCCGTACTTTTTGCAGCCACGCTTAAAGACGGATCGGAAGTAATGGTACAAATTCGCGGCGGACAGGATTTCCCCATAAAATACGCACTTGTAAATATTCGCGGAGATTTGAGTTTTTACGGCTCAGCTCAATTAAAAGAAAATACCCCGTGTCCTGATGATCTGAGCTTTGATAAATTAACCGGCCAAGGCAGCGTTATGGTGTTAACGATTTTCCCTGCCGACGATCCCCAAAACAAATGGCAAGGCATAGTCGAAGTTGATCCGAAATCCATAGCCGCAACACTTGAAGGTTATTTCAAAAACTCTCAGCAATTACCTACTACTTTTTTCATATGGTCCGATGATCAAAACAGAAGCAGTGCCGGCATTATGTTGCAGGTGATCCCGGAGATTGACGGAAATCAGGAATCGCTTGAACACCTGTCGATACTGGCTTCCACCATGACCGAAAAGGAGATCATGACTTTATCTCCTGCCGAATGCCTGGGCAGACTGTTTGCCCACGAACAGGTAAGAGTTTTTCCTTCCAAAATTCCTAGTTTTCGTTGTATCTGTTCACGCGAACGCTGTGAAAAAGCTTTAAGCTCGCTTGCCCCTTCTGCATTGGAATCTCTTATCAACGATCACGGCACCTCAATGACATGCCAGCACTGCGGACACACCTATATTTTCAGTCAGAAGGATCTTGAAGATCTGCGTGTTAAGAACAATCAATGAATTTTAGGCTTTAGGAAGTAACATGACATTCAACAATCACGCCACTCAAATAGACAAACCTTCAAACGGATGGATCAATGTCTCCGTCATGGGTTGGGCTCATTTGGCCTCGGATTTTTACTGTGACATTCTCCCGATCTTATTACCGGTTCTGGCCCTGCGTTTTGGTTTCTCCTACTCAGAATGCGGCGCTTTGTTTATGGCATTCCAAATACTGGCTAATTTCATTCAACCGGTTATAGGTCTTGCCGCCGTACGATATAACCTCAACTGGACCATGCCGTTGTCTATACTTTTCGGCGGTATTTTCATTTGTCTGGTAACTCTGGCCTCCAGCACATGGATCCTGATAGCCACAATAATTCTTTCCGGTATGTGCGCCTCGACATTCCATCCTGTAGCAGGCGGGATCATGCCGAAAGTCACACCGAAACATCGTGATGTGCTGGCAACATCCATTTTTATTGCCGGCGGCAATATAGGTTTTGCTTTTGCTCCATTGGTTGTTGCTTTATTTTTAGAACATTTTACCGACGACAAACTCTTCTATTTATCATTTCCGGCAATACTTACAGCCTGCGTAATTTACATGCGCAAACTGCATACCAAGGAAAACAATCTGTCCTCGTCACACATAAAAAATGTCGACATCAAAGCCCTGATGAAAAATGGACCTTTCGTGTGGTTTACAGTAAGTTTCGCCCTCCGTTCGCTTTGCTATTGCGCTCTTCTTATCTATTTGCCGTTACTCTTTAAAAATCACGGTTTTGACACCATGCAGAGCGCAGGTGCCGTAACAACCATGTTAATAGGAACAGCTGCAGGCGGTTTGGCAATCGGTGGTCTGTCTACCCGTTTCGGACTTAAATTTCTAATTCTTAGTACCTATGCAACCTGTTTTGCCGGAATTGCAGTCTTTTTATGGCAACCGGATCTTAACTTGATAACTTATCTGGCTTTATTTGTAGTCGGAGCATCGGTTTACGGCTCTACACCGGTGGCTATAGTCTGGGCAGAACGCATGTTGTCCCGTTCTGCAGCCGCTTTTGCTACCTCGATGATGTTGGGATTTACCTTCGGTGTAGGTTATATACTGTCGGTGCTCACTGGTTTTATCGCTGATTACTTCGGTTTAAGCTTTGCTCTTGGCATCACTCTGTTACCTGCACTGGTAATTGCTTCATTCATACTTTTCCTGCTAAAGGAACCAGAGGATACGGAAACTCAAGAAGATTAAACAACAGACTGATACAGTTAAGCTTTTTTCACGTCATACTATGTAAATCCTTAGAATTCATCTTAAGGATTTACAAAGTGACCGCTGACAACGATGCTATACTGTGCACTTGTTTGGAAATAATCCGCGGGCAACACAGATCCTCTCGTCCGGAGAATACTGTTTCACCGTAAGCCCTTGAACGGATCTGACCCGAATATTCTATTTTACGATCGGTAGGGCTCCCCCGTATTTGCGGAGCAAGATGTCTTGAACAGCTGATTTCTCGAGGTCTCAATGTTTACAGCTAATTTATTGGAAACCTTCGGCCGTACCTCTGACGAGCGCGTTGAAAATGCCATTGCGGAATTGAAAAAAGGACGCGGCATTTTGGTAGTCGACAATGAGGATCGTGAAAATGAAGGCGATCTCATCTACGCAGCTCAAACGGTAACCGATGCTCAAATGGCATTTATGATCCGTGAATGCTCCGGCATTGTCTGCGTATGTATTGAAGAAGATCAGGCCAAACGCATGAACCTGCCGCTTATGGTATCCCACAATACTTCCGTCTACGGAACGGCTTTCACCGTAAGTGTAGATGCCGCTCACGGCGTAACCACCGGTGTATCCGCACCGGATCGTGTTAAGGCCATCAAAGCAACCATCAATCCTGAAGGCTCTCCTTCGGATCTTGCAAGTCCTGGGCATACTTTTCCGCTGATTGCAAAAAAAGGCGGTGTACTGGAACGTGATGGACATACCGAGGCATCCGTGGATTTGGCAAGACTTGCCGGATTTACGCCTGCCGGTATTCTATGCGAACTTTGTGCTCCTGACGGTTTAATGGCAAAGCTGCCGCGAGTATGTGCATTTGCTCTTGAACACGATCTAACCGTCGTAACCATCAGTGATCTAATTGCTTATCGCAAAGCACATAATGTTTGATCCGGAGCAAAATACTCCTTTTTTCCCAGCCGTAAACGCAAATTGTGAACGGCTGGGTTACAGGCTCGCAGGAGATCCTCACGGCCAAGTACTGGCCGTGACCCACGGCTGGGCAGCTGACTCTGAATTTACCATTCCTTTAGCTGAACTTTTTCCTTCTTTCAAAGTGATGCTCATTGATCTGCCCGGATATGGATTAAGTGCCTCTCTGGCTGACTCCTCCAAAGATTTTGATTCAGTAGCCAAACTTATTTCCAATACGGTCCCTGCACACTCCGTTTTGATGTCCTGGTCACTCTCAACACTTTATGCCATAAGAGCATGCTCTCTTGGCTCCTTTACGCCGTCAGCATTGATCACGATATGCGGCTCTCCTCGTTTTCCCGACGAAAAAGGCAATCCAGGATTTAACCAACACTACATACAAAAGTTAAATCTTTCATTTAACGCAAAAAATGCTGAGCGGCTAATTAAGCTTTTTTACACCATTCAGGGAATAGGCGCCGTAGGAGAAGCTATTAAAGCAAGTTTTGCAAGATTCACAATTCCCTCATACGAAGTACTTCAAAGCGGCATCCTACATATGACTCAAGGAGATGAAAGGGAAAATTTAATGAACTTATCAATTCCGAAATTACATCTTTTCGGTAAACAAGATCTTCTGGTGCCGTCAAAACAGGCTTCGTTGCTGGCAAACTCGAAAAACACAACTGTACACATATTCGAGCAATCGGCTCATCTTCCCTTCATAACTGAAAAAAAAGCTTTTACACAAAGCGTAATAAACTTCTTAAATAACATCAAATAAATAAGTTTTTTTAATTTCATCCTCAAGAAAAAACTTCAACTTACGTTAAACAGGATAAGGTGTAGTGTATCTGCATAATGCTTTAATATGCTCTGTTGAAACATTATTGAGAATAGCCGGGAATTTACACGCTATTTCTGCGCAGAAGAGATAGGAGGGAAAATATGGAAGTTTCAAACTTTACCGTAGCCATAGCCCCGCCTATCTTTTCTCAAGGTACGGAAGAGGCAAAAAAAGACAGTCAAAGCCGTGAAACAATCCCCAAACCGGCTCCGACATCTGGTACTCCAAAGGAAAACCATACGGGTAGCGGCTCTACGACAGGGACTAATTCTCTGCTCTATACCCAATCGCAAAGCCTTATACAAGGTGCCGGTCAACAGGGAAGAGGAAACGATAAAGATCAGGGTAAGGATAGAGAAAAGAAAAGCAGTGCTTTAAGTGCTACCGGCAAAGTTATTTCTAAAATCGGAACGGCATCAGCCAATTCGTTAACGCAGAGTCGGCAAGCTCCAGGTGATCCTGCAGTTTTTTCCCCGACATTAGTCAACGTTGAGGCGACCTTAACGAATAATCAAAAGAACAAAGCATTACACGCCAAAATATCTCCCGCCGTTGCACAGAAGCTGTCAAAAGACAGCTTGCAAAGGCTCAATGCCATAGCCGGACGTTATAACTCGACCGGCAGCAGAATGTTGTTGGGACAAAATATTGATGCCCTTATCTGAAGAGTAATTACTTAACTAACGTTTTAAGATATTCCTGTTCAATACGTTTTTGTTCTTCTTCGCTTACTTCCTCGACTTTTATATTTTCATCAGGATTTTCACCCTGCATATAGGTATCGAAGATCTCCTGCTCCTCAAACCACTCAGGAGTGTGATAAGCGATCTTGTTTATGTACCACAGACGATCTCCTTTTGGAGTTTTCACCACGGCTTCGTCATCCTGAGATTTGCCCAACAAAGCTTTGGCCATGGGAGAATCGATAGATATGTAATTACTGCGTCCGAAGATCTCTTCTCCACCGACGATTCTGATCTGCATTACGGATCCGTCATCATCAGCTTCAATTTCAACGTAAGCTCCGAAAAAAACTTTACCTTCCTGCTGACGGTTATATTCAACCACCTGCAGATCATTAAGGCAGTGACGTAAAAAACGCACACGACGATCAATTTGAGCCAAAAGTCTTTTGTTGTAGTGATAATCTGCATTTTCAGAACGATCACCTAAACTTGCCGCCCAAGAAACCTTAGCTGTTACATCAGGACGTTTTACGTTCCACAAATAATCAAGTTCCTTATGTAACTGATCATAGCCATCTCTGGTGATATAAGGCAGTTTCATACGATTCTTGTCTCCAAAACAGAGAACCCGGCATGTTTTCAACACACCGGGTTCAGATTTCAGTTGTGAGTTTTTAAAGAAAACTCAAATTAGAGCTGAGGACCAGCTGCCTTCAGAGCGCCGTCCTTATCGAACTCTGCAAACTTGGCAAAATTCTTGATGAAACGCTGGGCCAAATCCTGAGCCTTGGTCTCCCACTCGGCAGCATCTTTGTAAGTGTCGCGAGGATCGAGAATACCGCTGTCAACACCGGGCAGTTCGGTAGGAACCACGAAGGAGAAGTGCGGAATGGTCTTGGTAGGAGCCTTGTCGATTGAACCGTCAAGAATAGCGTCGATGATGCCGCGGGTATCCTTAATGGAAATACGCTTGCCGGTACCGTTCCAACCAGTATTAACGAGGTAAGCATTAGCGCCAGACTCGTTCATACGCTTGACCAAAACGTCAGCATAGGTGGTAGGAGGCAGTGACAGGAAAGCTGCACCGAAGCAAGGTGAGAAGGTCGGGGTAGGCTCAGTAATACCACGCTCGGTACCGGCCAACTTGGCAGTAAAGCCGGAGAGGAAGTAATACTTGGTCTGGTTCTTATTCAGCAGAGAAACTGGAGGCAAAACGCCGAAAGCGTCAGCTGACAAGAAGATCACGCGAGTAGCGGCAGGTCCCTTGGAAATGGGCTTGACGATATTGGTGATATGGAAAATAGGATAAGAAACACGGGTGTTTTCGGTGACTGACTTGTCAGTAAAATCAACGTTGCCGTCCTTATCGGTGGTCACGTTCTCAAGCAGAGCATTGCGCTTGATGGCGTTCCAAATATCAGGCTCATTTTCCTTGGAAAGGTTAATGACCTTAGCATAGCAACCGCCTTCAAAATTGAACACGCCGTCATCATCCCAGCCGTGCTCGTCGTCGCCGATCAGCAAGCGCTTAGGATCGGTTGACAAAGTGGTTTTACCGGTTCCGGACAAACCGAAGAAGATGGCAGTATCTTTACCGTCTTTGCTGGTGTTTGCGGAGCAGTGCATGGCAGCGATGCCCTTGAGCGGCAGGTAGTAGTTCATCATGGAGAACATGCCTTTCTTCATCTCACCGCCGTACCAGGTGTTGAGGATGATCTGCATACGCTCAGTGAGGTTGAACACAACGGCAGTCTCGGAATTGAGTCCCAGCTCTTTGTAATTCTCAACCTTAGCCTTGGCTGCGTTCAGAACGACGAAGTCAGGCTTAAAGTTCTTGAGTTCCTCTTCGGTAGGACGAATGAACATGTTGGTCACAAAGTGAGCCTGCCATGCCACTTCCATCACGAAACGGATGCTCATACGGGTGTTGGCATTAGCACCGCAGAAGCAGTCAACTACATACAGATTCTTGTTAGAAAGTTCTTTGCCTGCCAATTTCTTGAGGACATTCCAAGACTCGGTTGACAAAGGCTTGTTGTCATTCTTGAAGGAATCGGAAGTCCACCAGAAAGTGTCCTTGGAGGTGTCGTCTTTAACAATGAACTTATCTTTGGGAGAACGGCCGGTGTAAACGCCAGTCATGACGTCCACGGCACCCATGTTGGTAACAACGCCCTTGTCATAGCCCTCGAGACCTGCAACAGTCTCATCAGCAAACAGCTGCTCATAGCTAGGGTTGTACTTAATGCTAGCAGCGGAAGAAATGCCATACTTAGCTAACTGAAGATCGTCAAAAGACTTCATTGAGTTTTTCTCCAAAAATACCCCGAGTGAACTCGGCTCATAAAATTGCTAGCACAATTTTACAGAAAAAAAATGATTATGCGGCATCTTTGTGATCTTTTTTCAAATCCTGTATGGAAGTACTTGTAATCGCTTTTAAAAAGTAAGACTAAAAACCAAAGCCCGCTCTTAAATTTTGGGTAGTCTTTCATCTCTGCAAAAAAGCCGCTTGACTGCTTTGCTATAATTTCAGCGGTAAAAAGGGAGTGAATCCCTGAATAAATAATTTTCAGGAAAAATTTATGAGCAAAATTTCCGTAAGCGACAAAGCCCAAGAATATTTTCTTAGCATTATCAATAAACAAAATATGAAAGGGCTTGCCATCCGCCTGACAGCTACGAACGTCGGAACTCCGGGAGTACAGTGCGGTATTCTGTACTGTCCAAAGGAATACATCACATCAAACGACGAACACTTTCAAATGAAAGGCTTTGAAATAGTCATCGACAGCTCGGTAAGTGAATATTTAGATGACTCCGTCATTGATTTGGGAAAAGATGAAAACGGAGAGGATCTGCTTACTTTCCATGCACCTAATCTCAACAAGAGCAACTTGCCTGACGACGCTACATTGAAAGATAAAATTGACATGTTTATCAAATCGACCGTCAGCCCTTCTCTTGCAGGTCACGGCGGTGCGGTTGAACTCGTCGACGTTACCGAGGACGGTATTGTCAAGGTTAAATTTGAAGGCGGTTGCATGGGATGCTCTCTGGCAAGCGTCACTTTACAAGACGGCATCAAATCTCAACTTAATCAGGCTTTTCCTGGCATAATCAAAGATGTAGTTGATGTCACCGAACACGTAAAAACCGACGAAACCTACGCCTGATTTTCTTTTCTCAATTACAGAATATTTCAAAACTTACATTCTGTAAGCAAAACAAAGGCCCCTATTTTTTCAGGGGCCTTCACTTATTCAGGATCTATTACTGATTAACATTCGCCTAATTTCAGCAAATCAGCTTCAGTAGTATCGTCGCCTATTGTAATAAGCTCTGTACCGGTAAGTTTTGCAAATAAAGCAATATCATCACGAGTTAACGCTGTTGACACTACGCTGTGATGAGCTCCGCCGGCATAACACCAACCTGCAGTACCAATACGGAAATTGGGTTTATGACGATACATGATGCGGGCTACGGGCAATTTAGGCATGGGTTTTGGCTGTTTGACCAATTCGATATCAGCGCAAATTATACGGAAATGATCTCCCATATCAACCATAGTTACCTGAATACCGTCACCTTCGGCTCCGTCGAAGATCAGACGAGCAGGATCTTCCTTACCGCCGATCCCCAAAGGAAGAACGTCGATTTCAGGCTTAGTAGCAGCAAAACTGACCGGCACTTCCAACATATGGGAAGCCAATTCCAACTCCTTACCCGGAGTTAAATCATAGGTGTAATCCTCTATAAATCCTGTTACCCCCTTTCTGCCCTTGGACATAGCCATAAGTACGGCACTGAAAGCAGAAATCTTATAATCACCTTCAGGTCCGAATCCGATGCCTTTGCCCATAAGATTCTGTGCGGCAAGACCTGGCAACTGTTTTAAACCGTGCAAATCTTGGAAAGTATCCGCAAAAGCACCAATACCGTTATCCTTTAAGAATTTGTCCAATGCTACTTCGTAACGAGCCTGCTCTCTTACGGAGGAAATACGATCGGTCTTCATTATGTACTTAGAGGTATACTCGGCCATCTTTTCATCTATTTCTGCCTCGGTAACCTTGTTGATAATGTCAACCAAATCGCCAAGAGCAAAATAATTACACTCCCAACCGTACTTGATTTGAGACTCCACACGATCACCGTCGGTCACAGCTACTTCGCGCATATTGTTACCGAAGGAAGCCACCTTCAGATGACGTGAGAAATTGATGGCTCTAGCAACGTCTATAAACTTGCGAATACCGTCAAGAACATCTTCATGCTCGTAATAACCAGCAACGACCTGATGAGGTATACGCATACGCGAGAGAATAAAGCCATATTCACGATCACCATGTGCAGCCTGATTGAGGTTCATAAAATCCATATCGATGGTATCGTAAGGAAGCTTTTCATTAGCCTGAGTATGCAGATGTAACAAAGGTTTTCTCAATTCCTGCAATCCTTTGATCCACATCTTGGCTGGAGAGAAAGTGTGCATCCAAGTCATGACACCGATACATTCGTCATCGCAACTGACCTTACGCAAATCCTGAATGCAAGTTTCAGAATTAACTACAGTAGGCAATAACACGACTTCGCAAATTCCTTTGAATTTCTCGTTAAAGAATGCAGTCATGCGTGCAGCATCGGCTGCGACCTGTTTTAAGCACTCGTCTCCGTAAAGATCCTGAGAACCGACTACAAAATAAAGCTTGTCCATCTGAAATTACCTTTTAGTCATTTAAAGATAAAACTTACCAGAACCGCAAATCAACGGTTCTGGCTTACTGATTACTTGATCACCGTCAGAGAATCTCTGTCGGCAAATATAGCCACGAACACTAAGAAAATAATGCCTTGAATCAGCTGCATCATCTGCGGAGTAAACCCGATCATGGTCAAACCAGAGGTTAAGACTACGTAAAGCAACGAACCCACAACACAGTTACTAAAACGCACCATGGCACCCCCGGAAATAGGCATACCGCCCAAGACCAAAGCGATCAGGATCTGCGTTTCAAGCTGATTGCCGCCTGAGGAAGTCACTGATCCGACTTTTATGGCACTGATAAAAGCGGCAAAACCGGTAATGGCTCCGGCCAATACGTAAACAAAAAATTTCATACGATCCGTACGTATACCGGAGAATTTGGCCGCCTTCTCACCAGCACCGATGGCTTTCAAATCAGTACCGAACCTAGTGAAGGTAAAGCATATAAAACCGATTAAAACCACCACAGCGGTTACTGTAACTTTAAAGAAAGTACTGTCTATACTTACCAGATCAGCAGAACCAGCTACAGGTGAATTGGTAGTCAGGAACTTGATAAGCCCGCGGAACAGGAACATGGTACAAATCGTTACTATGAACGATTTTATTTTACGATTAACGTAGAAATAACCGTTGATTGCCCCGATGCATGCTCCGGTACAAATACCTCCGACAATAGCCAGAGGAATGTTGTATTTGGACAAAACGCACACTGTAATAGCAGACAATCCCAAAATGGATCCCTGCGAAAAGTCCAAACCTCCCATGGACATAATAAAGAACACGCCCATGGATGCAATCATGGTGACATACACCTGAGACATGGCCAAGGGCAAATGTTTCATCATTCTGCCGTGGGTTAAAAAATTAAAGAGAATAAACATCAGAATGAGGCCCAAGATAGGCAACAATGCACGTACCAATCTCCAGGTACGCTGTTTTTTCATCTGACTTTCTTTGCTGATTTCTGCAGTTGCTTCAGTCATGATTGACTCCCTATCTTTAAACCATCATCGAAATGAGATGCTGTTCGTTCAAATCACGGCTACGCAGCGTCTCCCCGCTGACAGAGCCATCTTTCATAATGATGATGCGATCGCACATACCGATGAGTTCCATAAGCTCCTCGGAAATCATAATGATAGATTTTCCCTGTTTACGCATTTCATCCATTAACTGGTATATATCCTGCTTTACTTTGATGTCGATACCACGGGTAGGACTGTCCAGCACAACTAAGTCCGATCCTTTCCCTATCCAGCGAGCCAAAACAACTTTTTGTTTATTACCGCCTGACAGCTCCGATACAAACTGATCGGTGTTGACCATCTTTACAGACATCTCTTTGGCAAATTTCACAGCAAAAGCTTTAATTCTTGCCCAACTGATGAATTTACTTTGTCCCACGGTCAAATCATTTAAAGATGGCAACGCAATATTGTCACGTATACTTTGATTAATAACGATCGATTCGTTATCTCTATCCTTGGATGTATAGGCAATAGAATGTTTGATAGCTGTAGGAATATCGTTTATTACAGTCCCATCTGCAAGTTGTACCGTTCCCTCTCGATCAAAACTTGCACCGAATATTGCTTTACCGATTTCATGCATACCGGACTCTGACAAGCCGCCGAACCCTAAGATTTCTCCGCGATGCAGATCAAAACTGACATCGTGAATAATGCCTGGTACGGTGACATTGCGAACCGACAATACCACTTCATCGGAAATTTTTTCACCGTAATCGGCTCGATAGTAGTTACCGGTCATCTCACGACCGACCATGAGTTTTTTTATATCTTCTTCAGTAACATCGGAGGATTTAACTGTGTCTATATAAGTACCGTCACGCAAAATCGTGATGGTATCCGACTTTGCTAGCACTTCAGGCAAATCATGGGAAATAAAAATCACCGTTCCGCCTTCTTCACGAATACGGTTCATATGTTTATAAAGTTCTTCACGTCCTTCCTGTGACAAAGCAGTAGTAGTTTCGTCGATAACCACTATTTTCGGCTTGAAATAAGTAGCTTTTACAATCTCAATTAACTTGCGATCTTCAAAATTATAGTTATCTACCAAATCAGAAGCCTTGATCCGGTCAAAACCATACTGATGCAACAAACGATCAGCTTCAGCATTCATAGCTACAGTATTTCTGAAGATCCCACCGTGAATAAAGCGTTCCTCGTGACCTAAAAAAATATTTTCGGCAACGGTAAGCCCCGATAAAGTCCCCAATTCCTGCACAATGATGGAAATTCCATGGTTATTGGCATCAACCTGATTTTTTGAATGAATTTCCTTTCCATCCAAAATAAAGCGGCCGCACCCAGGATCCATCGAATAAATCCCGCACAACATATTGGTCAAAGTGGATTTGCCGGAACCGTTTTCACCGATCAGGGCGTGAACTTCACCCTTATTTATATTAAAAGAAACATTCTTCAAGGCTTTGGTGATACCGAATGACTTGGAGATGTTATCAACTTGCAATCTGATTTCACTCATTTGTAACGCCCCTTATTTAACGATTTCACCCTTGGTAACCTTGGTGGTCATGGTAATAATGACTAGCAAAGCCAAACCGGTGATCACATCTTGAATTGCGGTAGGCGCCCCCAAAGAAATGAAGCCGAAGAAGATGATGTTAACTATGAACTCACCCAAAATAATGGCTTGTAGCGGAATGCCGTATTTCATAAAAGCGAGTCCGAAGAAGCATCCCATGGTAGGGATAAAGTTTCTGGACATGGAAGCCATACCGGTTACAGCTACCATCGATGAACCGTAACTGATTGTCAAAATGGCCATGGCTCCGAAGAAGGCTCCGCTTAATACAAATGCCAATACCTTATATTTGTTAACGTTGATGCCCATATTCTTGGCAACAAACTCATCAGAGCCGATTGCATACGTATACGTACCGAACCTAGTGTAATTTAAAATCACATATGCAATTACAAACGTAAGAATTGCAAGAATGACATTGCCGGGCATCGAACCGAATCCGCGTAAATTGGAAGGTAAGGTCTGCTCGACACCGCCTGCCATATAGTTGGCCACGGACTCGTAGATCAATGCCAAACCAGCAGTAACAATCATAGAAGGGATACGCAACTTAACGTAAAGAACACCGTTGCACAAACCGACTAAAGCACCCGTCACCAAACACCCAGCTACCAAACCGAAATACCCCATATCAAGCCCGGTAGCTAACTGGCAGCCGATGATGCCTGACAAAATAATATTGGCACCAATAGAAAAATCAAACAGTCCCATATCCATCACGAAATAGAAGCCTACGGCACCGACCGTGGTTATAAGACTTGCTTGAAAATAACTCAGCATGTTCGAAGCTGATCCGAAGTTGTCAGGAGTGAGAACTTTGAAAATCAGCCAGGAGAGAAATACCAAAGATACAAGCACTATATATCCCTTGGTAGCTCCAGACAGGTTTTTGAATCCAGTCATATTTATTACCCGACGGCATTCGTGAAGGCGGTTCACAAACGCATTGCTGCGTATTGCATCCGAATACTCTGCTTTAAAAATTAGGGAAAACGTCCTGATAAATGCTGAAAATTCAGCTTTTTTCTTGCATCGAACACGCCAAACGCAAAGATTGACTCAGGATCTGTTCCCGCAGGCTTTCCTTTAGCTTATTCCGCATTGACTCAAAATCAATGCAACCGCTTGCGATTATTCGGAGGATCGCACGTTTTTTGGTTGTTTTTATCGCTTTATTTGACCATGATCACATATTGAATAAAAAAGTTTGAAAAGGCTTTTTTTCGGGAGTTTTACGTTAAATCCATTATCAATTGAAAAACATAAAACCGAATTCCGATTATCGCGACCTTGTTTGCATTTAACGCTTGCTAATTTCGGAATAAAAAGAGAGAAAGGTTAATTATCCGAAAATCAGAA
>CABQMD010000003.1 GCA_902465145.1 uncultured Succinatimonas sp.
TATTAAACGAATATGTTTATGCCACTATAGTAATATACCATTCTTACGGAGATTACTACTTAAAAAAGCATGCTGACATGGAAATGAGAACTTGCTTTTCTCTCCTCCCAACTGCCCTACATTTGCAGTCGTCAAACGAGGAATTTGCCATATAGATCAAGTTTTGATCTATGTTTGTTTCCATATTTGAACAGGTCAATACTTCATTCAAACGAAACATTGAAACAGGAAAACACATGAGTGCAGAACAAAAGCCCAAGGCATTTTCCTTTCGTAACACAAAATTTGTTACCAGTTCGCCGGATATTGCCAGACTACCAAATAATACTGGTGCGGAAATCGCTTTTATCGGACGCTCAAACTCTGGTAAATCATCATCGCTTAATGCCATTTGTGATCAAAAAAATCTAGCAAAAACTTCAAGAACGCCAGGAAGAACTCAACTGATTAACCTTTTTAAAATCACCGATGATAGACATTTGGTAGATTTACCAGGCTATGGATACGCTGCAGTCCCGGAGCAGATGAAAAGGCAATGGCAACATAATATGACCAATTACCTAAGACAGCGCCGTGAACTTACCGGTCTTGTTCTAACCATGGATATACGTACGCCGCTAAAGGATCATGACCGTCTTATCATCGATTGGACTATTGCGGCACAAATTCCATTACTTATTTTGCTTACAAAATGTGACAAACTCGGCGTTAATGCAAGAAAAGAAGCTGTGGGAGAGGTGCGCAGTCTTTTAAGCGAATTTGCAGGTACTTTTACTATTATCGCGTTTTCTGCTTTAAAAAAAATCGGCGTAGAAGAAGCCAGACAAATTATTAAATCATGGTTCGAGGCTTATGAAATGGATCCAACAACCAAAATAGACGATACGGATCAGCAAATCACTGAAGATTGAGCTTAAAAATGAAAAAACAAGGCACATTATTTATTGTTTCAGCTCCAAGCGGTGCTGGAAAATCATCACTAATAAATGCTCTTTTAAACAGATTCAACCATGATGATTCTTTACGTTTGAGTATATCTCACACTACCCGTTTACCGCGACCAGGCGAAGAAAATCACATAAGCTATCACTTTGTTTCAGAAGAAGAATTTAAATCTTTAATATCACGCGGTGCTTTTTACGAATATGCAAAAGTATTCGATCATTACTACGGTACTTCCCGAGAAATTGTCGAACAATGGCTTTCAGAAGGCAAAGATGTTCTATTTGACATAGACTGGCAAGGAGCCCGACAAATAAGAAAACAAACACCGGATGCACGCAGTATTTTTATAGTTCCTCCTTCTATTGACGAATTAAGACGGCGTTTGGAAAATCGCGGTCAGGATCCCAAAGAAGTAATTGATTCTCGTATGAACAAAGCTATTTCTGAACTATCTCACTTCTCAGAGTACGATCATGTAATCATTAACGATGATTTTGACGAAAGCCTTTTGACATTAAGATCAATTATCCTATCTTCACGATCAGAAACAACTCTGCAAACGGAACGGTTACATGAATTATTCCCACAGTTGTCCGGTCATGATCATGTATAATTAAAAGATCATTTTATTCAAATTTAATTTTCTTTTTTCAGAGGATTCGCAACATGGCAAGAGTTACGGTTGAAGACGCGGTAGCAAAAGTGGGAAACCGCTTCGATTTGGTACTGCTCGCTGCCCGTCGCGCCCGTCAGATATCCATGGGTAGCAAGGCATTGGTCGAAGAAAAGAACGACAAAACTACTGTGATCGCTCTTCGTGAAATCGAAGAAGGACTTATTACTGAAGAATTTTTGGACAAACAGGATCGCAAGGAACACCTGCGTGATTCCTCTGCACATCCTGCCGATAATGAATTTGCACCTATTGATGGTGCCGAAATGTTTGCCTAAATTGGTCTAAGGATTAGCATATGGGAGAAACGCTTAATACAACTGCAGACATTGCAATTAAGCCGTCAGAAGCACCTTCTGAAGAAGTTTTACATTCTCCCAACTTGCATTATTACGTTCATCTGCGTGAATGCGTATGTTCGTACCTCGATCCCGAAGGTGTAATCGCTGTTGACAAAGCTTTTGTTGTGGCAGACAAAGCACATTCACAACAGCGCAGAGCTTCGGGTGAGCCTTATATCATTCATCCTATAGCCGTTGCTACTCTTACCGCGAAAATGCATCTTGACGCAGAATCCGTACAGGCTGCGTTATTACATGATGTCGTTGAAGATACAGATATTTCTGATCATTTCCTTGAAGAACATTTCGGAACAGCCGTCAAAAATCTGGTTGAAGGTGTCACAAAGCTAGACAAACTCAAATTCAGTAATTATCGCGACGCACAAACAGAAAATTATCGAAAAATGATCTTGGCTATGACCCAAGATATACGTGTGATCCTAATCAAATTGGCCGATCGCACTCATAATATGCGAACTTTGGGTGCTTTGCGTACAGACAAACGCAAGCGCATTGCCAAAGAAACGCTGGACATTTTTTCTCCTATTGCAAATCGTTTGGGTATTTCAGAACTCAAATCTGAACTTGAAGAGTTAGGATTAGCAGCTCTTTACCCTATGCGTTACCGCGTGCTTAAAGCAGCTGTTACAAAAGCAAGAAACAATCGCCGTGAAATCATCAGCGGCATTATGGATGCCATACGGATTAAATTAAAGGACGCAGGAATACAAGCCAGAGTACGCGGACGCGAAAAGCATATTTTCAGCATCTACACAAAAATGGTTCGAAAAGAGCTCCAGTTCAATGAAATTATGGACGTCTATGCTTTTAGGATCATTTTGAATGATGTAGATACTTGTTACCGTGTATTAGGTCAGATGCACAATCTGTTTAAACCGCGTCCGAACGGATTTAAAGATTACATTGCCATTCCTAAGATCAACGGATACCAGTCGTTACATACCTCACTTATCGGTCCGCATGGCGTTCCTATAGAGATACAGATACGTACCGAATTCATGGACCAAATTGCTGCACGCGGCGTAGCCGCTCACTGGGCTTATAAAGAATCTGGTTCAGAACCTGTATCTACAACGTCACAGCGAAATGCGCAACGATGGCTTAAGAATCTTGCAAACCTTCAAAAAAGTGCAGCGACGTCAACAGAATTCATCGAAGACGTTAAAACAGACCTTTTCTCAGATGCAATTTACATATTTACTCCAGAAGGTAAGATTTACAATCTTCCAAAAGGAGCTACACCAGTAGATTTTGCCTATGCCGTACATACGGATATCGGTCAACATTGTATAGGAGCTTTGGTTAATCACCACAGTTTCCCTCTTTCACACAGATTGGAATCAGGTCAAACAGTAGAAATAATTACCAATCCCAACGCAAATCCAAATGCAATTTGGTTATCAAGCGTTGTAACGTCAAAAGCCCGTTCAAAGATCAGACAATACCTGAAAGGTTTACGTTCACAAGAATGCGAACTTATAGGAAGACGTTTACTAATCAATGCGTTACGCGGCCGCCGCATAGAAGATATTTCTCAAGATTCAATAAACCGCGTGTTGGAACAATTCGGCAAACCAGATCTCAAATCACTATTCGTAGATGTAGCCGTAGGTAATATTCTCACTGTCTCCGTAGCCAAAATTATTGCCCCTGATTTATTGGATGACAGCAGTTTACCTTTAACAGGTACAGGTGGTATTCCTTATGTATTCGCACAATGCTGCATGCCTATCCCAGGGGATGAAATCATAGCCCATGTTGCTTCAGGCCGCGGCTTGGTTATTCATAATAAAAATTGTCGTAACCTACTTGCTACGGAGAAATCACCGTCAAAATTACTGAAAGTAGGCTGGAATCTTGCAGTAACTTCATCACTTACTTTCAATACTGGGATAATCATAGAGTACGAACGCCGTCAGGGGATTATGACGGAAATTTTAAATGCTATCGATATGGCAAGTTCCACTGTTCAAAGCATAAGCTCTGAACAAAATGACGACAATACCTCTTTGCTGTTGCTTACAATTACTGTACGAGACCGTCTACATTTAGCCGGAGTAATAAGGCGTATTAAAACTATTCCCAACGTCACAAAAATCACTCGTAAGCGTTAATTTTACACGGCCTGCGACTTTTTAAAAGGAGGCTGTATGCAACAATCGAATGCATCCAGATGGCTTTCTGCTATTGATTTTGCATCTAAACAGGACGACATCGAGTGCTTCTGGAGAGAGAAAGTAAAAATCTGTACTTTTGATCGCGGTGACGGAATAAAAACAAGAGTAGCTATTGCAGAACCGAAATTATTTCACACAACGATAGCCGTAATTCCTGGTCGAGGAGAAACTGCACATAAATACGCAGAGTTTTTATACTGTACATATAAAACCGGAATAAAAGTTGTCGTACTTTTTGCAAGAGGCCAAGGTATTGCAGATCGCCTACTAATAAATCATCAAAAATGTCATATTATTAATTTTAATGATGAAACATTAGATATCGATTATATGATCAATCAACTAAACCTAAATAATTTTGGTTTGTTAGCTTTTTCTTTAGGCGGTCTTTTAGCTTTAGATTTAATTTTTTCTGCGAAAAAACTTCCGCGCAAGGTTGCTTTAATCGCTCCTTTTTTATGGCCTCACACAAATTTATCCCCATGGTTTTTGAAAACAGTAGTACATACCCTGGGTTCTTTACCTTTTATCAAAGAATGCTTTACTCCATACGGAAAGGAATATCAACGAATTTCATTTAAAGATAATCATCACTCACATTGTCAAATACGTTATGAGGCATATCACAACTATTACCAAAAACACCCTGAACTAACCATCGGTTCTCCTACTTGGGGATTTGTTCATCAAGCTCTAAAAAAACAGCAAAGCCTTTTCAAAACTACCAAAGAACTTCCCGTACCCATGCTGATTCAAACAGCTCAATTTGACAAAGTTGTTTCGACTGAGGCTACAAATAAATTCTTTTCGCTACATTCGTCAAATCACAATCAACCGATTGTCTTGTCCTTACCTTCGTCTTATCATGACGTATTAAATGAAAGTGATGAGATTAGAAACACAGCGTTGAATCGCGCATTGGATTTTCTATCGTGATCGGAAAATTACAAATCTAATCCTACTCGATCTAATAAACTGTATTTTAAATTTAACAATGACGCTAGTTGTGCATAACAAGTTTATTGTTGTGCAATAGCGACTTTTATGCATACTTGCGAAGTAACTTCTAGATACTTGTTAGGTATATTGACAATCTCCCTTACAACAGCCAACTGTTTAGCTACAACGGAGTTTTAAAATGGAAATTGAAGAAATTGATACCCGTATTCCAGTAAATATAATTACGGGCTTCTTGGGAAGCGGAAAAACAACCTTACTAAATCATTGGGTAAATACACCAGAATTTAAAGATACATTGGTACTCATCAATGAATTTGGTGATGTAGGTCTTGACCATGAGCTAGTTGAAAGTGTTGATGATACTGTAGTTTTATTAGGATCCGGATGTATATGCTGCTCTCTACAAGGAGCTCTAATCGACTCTTTAGCTAATAATTTGGTCAAAGCTCAACAAGGTGTCATACCTAAATTCACAAGAGTCCTTATCGAGACTACAGGATTAGCTGATCCTGCTGGTGTTATAGCCACCTTAAACGGTGATGAATACCTTATGGATAACTTTTATTACGCTGGTACTGTAACCGTTTTAGACGCACAGTTTATTGCAACTCAATTAAAGAAACAATATGAAGCAGTAAAGCAGATTGCTCTAGCAGATCTTATTTTAGTTTCTAAAACAGACCTAATTGACTCTGATTCATTAGAACCAATTTATGATATAGCAAGAAAGATCAACCCAAATTCCAAAATTTATCCTGTTATTAAAGGTCAAATTTCACCAAAATTATTGCTTGAAACCGGACCTTATCAAAATTCATCACAAGACTATGAATCACAAGTTAAATCATGGCTTGAGATCAAAACTCCGTTAGCAAGCTCTCTACGCCCAGCAAGTCTTCAAGGAGCAGTAGGAGTTGCAAAACCAAAGATCATAGCTCATACCGATGTTGATTCATTTAGTATTGAACATGAAGGAGTTATAGAACCTTTAGCCTTACTCTCTGCTATAGGCAGTGTACAAGATCTCTACGGCGATTCTATTTTAAGAATAAAAGGTATCTTAAATCTTGAAGGGCAAGAAAAGCCTGTAATTATTCATGCAGTAATGGGTAACCTCTACCCTTTAGCCACAATGAAGGAATGGCCTAATGATAAAAAAACATCACAATTGGTTTTTATCACCAGAGCTTCTGTAAAAGAACAAATAAAACATATGTTCGAACAAATGCTCGATTCTCCTGATGAAGCGGCAATGTCTTATTATCAAAACATGATTGATAATATCGAAGACAATCAAAACTAAATTTACTCGGACAAAGTTTAAATATATTCGATAGTGGGGGCAAATATAAAATATACTTGCCCTTTTTTAACATTTAAACCATTCTTCCACACTAACTACCGAAACGAGTATCAGACTCATTTGCTCGTGAACATAATTTATTGTTCCACATGGAACATTTCTTTGGATATAACTTTCAAATTGTTCCACGTGGAACAATTATAAAAAAGGGCCGTAAATACGGCCCCAAAAGAAAAGAGTAATCTGAATCAATACAACACAGAGATATCTGCCGTATTAGCCAGCATATTCTGAAGTTGTTTTAAAATTGCCAGACGATTTGCCCTTACCTGTTCATCCTTATCATTGACCATTACATGTTCAAAGAACGCATCCACATCTTCACGTATCTCTGAAACTTTTGACATGGCATCCTGATAATTTCCTACATCATAGAAGTTCTTAAGCACAGGAGCTAAAGCCTCTATATGATCTGCCAATCGTTTTTCATAATTATCCTTGAGCAAGGATGAATTAACCTTTTCAAAGCTAATTTCCGTCTTTGCCAGAATATTTGAAATACGCTTATAGGCCGCGGCTAAATCAGCAGATTCAGGAAGAGTCTTAAACGCACTTACCGCTTTAACTCGTCTATCAAAATCAAGCAAATTACAAGGTTTTACTGAAAGTACGGCCAAATAAATTTGAGCATCTATTCCGCGATCTTGATAGAAAGATTTCAATCTTGTCAAAATAAAGTCTATAACATTATCTTTAGTAGATTTATTCTTAAGCTTATCTTGCAGGAGATCACAAACCTTGCTGACAACATCAACAAAGTCCAATTCAACACCGTTTTCGATGATGATTCTAATCAATCCTATAGCAGCACGTCTAAGACCAAATGGATCCTTATCTCCTTTTGGCAACATTCCGATCCCGAAAATACCAACCAGTGTTACAAATTTTTCTGCCAAAGAAACTGCTATCTGCACCGGTTTAACAGGAATATCATCACCAGAGAAACGAGGCTGATAGGCTTGGAAAATGGCTTCATAAACGTCCTTATCCTCACCATCAAGCTCCGCATAATGCATTCCCATAATTCCCTGAGTATCAGTAAACTCGGTTACCATGGTTGTTGCCAAATCACACTTTGAAAGATATGCAGCTCTATCTGCTTTTTTCTCATCAGCACCAATCTTTCTTGCGATATACACTGCAAGCTTTCTTACTATTTCAGTACGATAGGCAAGAGTACCTATATCCTTTTGATAAACAATACTCTCAAGTTTCTTGAAGAAAGACTCTAACGTATGCTTACGATCAGTATTAAAGAAGAATTCAGCATCGGATAAGCGCGGTCTGATGACTCTTTCATTTCCGGCAATTAAAGATGACGGATCAGAAGGATTAATATTAGACGCGAATGCAAAGCAAGACATCAACTTCCCTTGATGATCATATATAGGGAAATACTTCTGGTCGCCTTTCATTGTATAAACAAGAGCTTCTGCTGGAACAGTCAGAAAATGCTCATCAAATGTTGCTTTATAAATATGCGGATTTTCGACAATAGAAGTTACTTCTTCAACCAGACTGTCATCAAGATCAGCCACACCATTTACAGATTCAGCAATCTTCTTGACCTGAGAAATGATTGACGCTTTTCTCTCGTCATAATCGGCAATCACTGCACCTTCTTCTCGCAACTGCTGCACATATGTATCAACAGAACGAATGGATACAGTCTTATTTCCCAAGAAACGATGTCCGTTAATGATACGAGAAGACTCAATGCCCAAGATATTGCCGGGAATTATATCCCCACCAAACAACATGCAAAGCGTATGCACAGGCCTTACAAATTCGTCTCTTTTGGCTCCCCAATGCATCAGTCTTGGAATAGGTAAGCTCTTTAACGCTTTTGCAAAAAGATCTGGTACTAAATCTGTTGTTCTCTGCCCTGCTTTAAAAGTCTTGATATAAAGCCATTCACCTTTATCAGTTTTTAATGTTTGTGCTTCGCTTATATCAATATTATTTGCTTTTGCCCATCCCAAGGCAGCCTTAGTTGGGTTTCCTGAAGCATCAAATGCTGCTTTAACTGCAGGTCCTTTAATTTCGAGTTCAGAATCTTTTTGTTTAGTTTCCAAATCTGAAATTACTAAAGCCAATCTTCTGGGTGTTGCATACCATTTAGATGCAGAGAAAGATAATCCGAGCGAGTTAAGCTGTTTTACAAAGTTGTCATGTAGAGCCTGTGCCAAAGTTCTTAAAGACTTAGGAGGCAACTCTTCTGTACCAAGTTCTAGAAGCAGATTTTCTGTAGTCATTTCAGTTCAATTCCTTGGTTAATTTTTTTTACACATAGGGAAACCGAGTTTCTTACGAGAATTGAAATACTCTTCGGCTACTTGTTTAGACAAAGCACGTATCCTTAGGATAAAGCGTTGTCTCTCTGTTACGGAAATGGCGTGACGTGCATCAAGTAAATTAAAGCAATGAGCCGCTTTTAAGATCCTTTCATATGCAGGCAAAGGCAGAGGCTTTTCTAATTCCAAAAGATACTTAGCTTCTTTTTCCATTTCATCAAACATATGGAAAAGGAAATCAGTGTTGGCATATTCAAAATTGTAAGTTGACTGCTCCACTTCATTTTGGTGATAGATATCCCCGTAGGTAACATCTCCATTTGCAGTGTGAGCCCATATCAAATCATACACAGTTTTCTTGTTCTGGATATACATGGCCAGACGTTCAAGGCCATAAGTCAGTTCTCCAGTTACAGGGAAACATTCCAAACCACCAACCTGCTGAAAATAAGTAAATTGAGAGATCTCCATGCCATTAAGCCAAATCTCCCATCCTAATCCCCAAGCACCCAAGGTTGGATTTTCCCAGTTATCCTCGACAAAACGAATATCATTTACAGTGGGGTCAAAACCAAGTTCTTTTAAAGACCCCAGATACAGATCCTGAATATTATCTGGAGAAGGTTTTAAAATTACCTGAAATTGGTAATAATGCTGAAGACGATTAGGATTTTCCCCATAACGTCCATCGGTTGGACGACGTGAAGGCTGAACATAAGCACAGGAAATAGGCTCTGGTCCTAGGGAACGCAAAAAAGTCATGGGATGCGAAGTTCCAGCACCTACTTCCATATCGAAAGGTTCTGCGATCATGCATCCTTGTCTCATCCAGTAATCCTGAAGAGTCAGAATCAATCCCTGAAAAGTTTGAAGATCGTACTTATTGGGCATTTTTTAAACCTAAAGTATAAATAATTTTTATTTATCAGATAGTTAATATTTAATTTCAATAATAGCACCCAAATATGAATCTTCCATACAGATGCTACTAATCTTTGACATCCACCCTAACATATATAAATGTAAGAGATCCCTACTGATCAATATGATCTTCGGAGGGTTCCTGCTGTTTACCACTAAGTGATTTAACAGGCTAACCTAGCAGGTCATCACCTTGATATTCAGAGCATCGACAAAGTCCACACTATCTGAAAATCTGAATTTTACACAATTGACTTATGTCGTGATTTCGAGGCTATTTATGAAATCTCTCCATACAAAAACAAAGTCAATTTGTGATTATTAACTATTACTGTAATCATATTACGGTTGCTTTTGCAATGAGCAACAGTTATGCGGATTTTACGCCGATCTTGCTAGGATAGCATCAGACTATTCGCTTTCTAAGTACCTTTAAATCAAGACTGATCGAAAATGCAAAAACGAATATCACTTTTTTCGTATTCTAAAAAAGTCAGGATGTTCAATATCCGGCATATTCAATAAATCATGACTCATAAACTTACAAAATGCAGGAAAGTCACGCAATGAAACAGGATCGTCTGAAAATATTTCCACAATATCTCCACTTTTTGCATCCCTGACGGCTTTTTTTAAAACAATCAAAGGTTCAGGACAACAGAGACCTCGACAATCAAGTCTTATCACCGACATAAATTTCTACCCAAAACAACAAGTAAAATGTACTTATAAATTTAATAAACATTTGATATAATACATCTCGTTGCTGGCATAGCTCAGTTGGTAGAGCTCCTGTTTTGTAAACAGGAGGTCGTGGGTTCGAAACCTACTGCCAGCACCACAATTCTCCCTTTTTTCTTCCCTGTAATACATTCAATCACGCTGTGATTTATAATGCCTTCCACGCAGAGATGATATAATACAAAGTGTGATAAGAGGCTGAGTATTCTTTTTCAAACCGTGTTACCTAACATATTGAAAAAAACGAATTGACAAGGAACTTCTTATCTAAAATTGGGATTTTTATAAGCTGGAATAATATTATGAAGACTAAAGTTTTAGCTTTATCAGTAGCTGTTGCATTAGCCACTACCTCTTTCTGCGCTAACGCAGCCCTTGAAAACTCTTGGACTTTTGGTGTTAAGGGTGGTTGGGCTCACTCTTACATCGACTCCGAAAATAACGCCGAAATGACCGGTAAGAATGCAATTGGTTACGGAGCCTATGTCGGCTACAATTTCACCGATTGGTTTGGCGTAGAAGCTGCTTATAACGGCTTTAGCAATTTCGAAACCAAAATCGAAGGCCAAAAACACGATCTTAAAATTTATGGTCCTGAAGTTGCCGCCCGCTTTGCTTATCCTTTAGACGCAAAGGGATCTGACATTTTCGCTCGTGTCGGCTTGGCCTATCACACTGACCATTTAACAGGCAGCAATCACGGAGCTGATGCATGGGATCCTCTCTTAGGTGTCGGTGTTCAATATGCTTTCACCAAGAATTTCGGTGCTCGTGTAGGCTATGACTACTATTTCAACTCCTTCGATTCAGACTATGCTCCTGAAAAGAAGATGGACGGCGGCATGGGCTTCCTTTATGTTGGCTTCCAATACACCATCGGCGGTCCCAGCGCACCCGCTCCTGTTGCCGCTGCTCCTGTCGCTCCCAAGACTGAACGTGTAACCGAAAACCACAGCTTATCTGCAGGAACCCTGTTCCCGTTTGACGGAAGCACTTTATCTGCCAACGGAAAGAAAGTGATTTCTGACGTTGTCAATTCATCAAAAGGTCTTTCAAATACCGAATTTGAAGTATACGGTTATACCGATCGCATTGGCTCTGATGCTTACAACCAGAAGCTGTCACAGAAACGTGCTACCGCCGTTGCAGAAGAGTTACGTGCCAATGGTCTCAACAATAATCAAATCAAAGCTGTTGAAGGACGCGGCAAGGCAAACCCTGTCACGGGGAATAAGTGCGACAGCGTAAAAGGCAGAAATGCAGTTATCGATTGTTTAGCTCCGGATCGCCGTGTTGAAGTAATTGTTTCCGGTGACAAAACTACCGAAAAACAGATTTAAGTAAAAAAAATCTGATCCAAACCGTTGCTGTAAATACAACAGCAACGGTTTTTTTCACATTGAAAATATTCAGCATAGACCATCGTACAAAAAAATTAGATCCAAATTTAACAAAAGGATCTTTTTCCAACCAAAGAAAAAAACTCTGTAAGGCTGTTTAAACAAACACTGCAGATATCGACTCGTTTATAGAGAACAGTTGATAAAAGCAACACTTACATCACCAAAACCAACAATGGGTTTGTGCTAAAATTTCATAAATTAATCATATATATCTGATAACTTAACTGCTGTTGCTTTCTATATTATGGATTTCATTACTCTTTGGGATCAGGCTGTCCAGAACATCGTAAAAACCTTTGACGATGACAAAGAAAAAAAGCTCCTATTGTTGATTGGTTCTCAAGTTTCAATCTTTATTCAAGATAGTATCCTTACCTTTCAATGTAAGTCTCAATACGTCTCAACATTGATCCCTGAATACCTGTCTTTTTTCTTCAGAGAAGTAAAAAGACTAAGCGGCATGCAAAATCTCGGTGTCAGCATTCAAACAGCAGAAACGCCTATTTCTCCTCTACAACCGACATATGTACAACAGCAGGTATCACCTCAAAATATCGGACAACAACTTCAGTCTCCATACATACAACAAAACATGTATCAGGGCATGCAGGAACCGGTAGCACAAAACTATCCCGTAGCACAAAACTCACAAAATACATTGATGCAGGCACAAGCTGTACCTCAACAAAAATCAGCTTATGTATTTGAAGATCGCATTATGCGAGATAAAACATTTGATAATTACGTAACTGATCCTGAAAACGAACTGATTTTTGCCATTGCAAGAAAAATTGCTGCAGATCCTGGCTCCAACAAAACAAACCCTTTTTATATTTACGGTGGTTCAGGTTTAGGAAAATCCCACCTGCTTTTTGCAATAGCAAACGAAATCAGAAAAACTCATCCAGAAAAAACCGTTGCTTACATGCGCGGCGAGGACTTTATTAACCTGTTTGTTAAAGCATTGATACCGAACAATAAGCCGCAAAATTACAACTTTGAACAAATTAATTTCAAATCTGTTTTTACCAGTCAGGACGTACTGATCATTGACGATATACAAAATTTCGTAAAAGCCAAAGCTGCGCGTGCCACATTCTTTGAAATCATTGCCGATCTTTTAGATAAACCTAATCGCCAACTGATTTTGGCTTCTGACGTACCTCCAGGAAATCTGGAAGGATTCAATGAACGAGAGACATCAAGATTCAGTTCTGGAGTATGCCGCGAAATATTCCCGCCAAACACAGAAACTCGTGCCGCAATTACAATCAGTAAATGCCGAGAATTTCACGTGGAATTGCCCGACAACATCATTGACTACATTGCAACTCACATAAGATCAAATGTACGTGAAATTGAAGGCGCGATCAAAACATTGAGAGCTGTAAAATCTACAATGAATGGTTTGACCTATGACGAAGCGGTTAAATCATTGCAAAGTTTGGTTAATACATCAAATCAAACAACAACAATCGACAATGTAAAAGAACGCGTGGCGAAAGAACTGTATGTCAGCGTTGAGCAAATGGAATCACGGTCTAGAAAAAAACCTATATCAAGGGCTCGTTCCATTGCAATTACGTTAGCATCTGAACTCATTCCCAGTTTGTCGCTAAACGATATAGGAAAATCATTCAAAAAAGATCATTCCTCTGTTCATACTGCTATAAAGAGAACCAGAAAATGGATTAATGAAGATCAGGAGATAAAAAATCTTTATCAAAAACTGGTCCTGTCTTTAAAAAGGGACTGATCGCTTTAAGGAAACCTTGTTATGAAATTTACCGTATTATTTTCTGAAATTACAGATCAGCTCAAAGAAATGTCTAGGATCGCTGCTTCTAATAAACCGGAAGCTTCGATGCAAAACATTTTAATGACCGTCAAAGATAAAAAACTTATCATGAGATCTACTGACGGTAATATCGAACTTGAAGCCGAGGTTCCCCTTGTTGACGTTGAATCAGACGGTGCTACAACCATCAATGCAGGAAAACTATTTGAAGTATGCAGCAAAAGTGGAAAATCATCTGCAGCCACCATCACTCTCGATGCAGAAGCACAAATGCTTCAGGTCGAAGCTGACAACACTGTTTACGAAATTAGAAGTCCGTCTGCTGATACCTTCCCTTCTTTTGAGGATGTGAATGAAGGACTGACAGTAACACTAAAGCAAAAACAACTAAAAGAATTGCTTGAAATGGCAGGTTTTTGCGTTACCAATGATGATTTTCGAGATTATCTGCGCGGAATTCGCTTTGAAGGAGAAGATAAACATTTATCTGTTTTTTCCTCTGACGGTCACCGCATGGCTATATTGGAAACCACACTTCTGGAGCCTTTAAGTGAACCTTTGGGAGCTCTTTTAACTAAAAACAGCGCAATACAAATAAGCAATATTATCGATGGCAATTCCGATCAACCGGTAAATCTCATAATTACAAAGAATACCGTATCAGTAAATTGCAACGGATACAAACTTAAATCAAAACTCATAGTTTGTGCCTATCCGAATGTACGTTCAGTTATTCCTGAAAATATAGAATCTACAGTTGAAGTTAATACCAAAAGATTCTCCTCTTTGGTATCTCGTGTGGCAGTGATCTCGTCAAAACGTGTTAACGGCGTTACTATGACTTTCGGAAATAATTCTTACAGTCTAAGGGCTAGTAACAGTGAAAGAGAAACTGCTATTCATACCGAAAAAATTGACGGCTATTCAGGCTCATTAGTAGAAGTATCATTAAACGCTTCGTACGTAATAGAAACCCTAGGACACATTAAAACCGATAACACAAAATTGTACTTTCCTGCTCCACTCAACAGTGTACTGTTTTCACCGGTTACCGAAGACTCACCAAAAGGCGATGCCATATTAGCAAAATACATAATCAGTAAAATAGCTGTTTAACCGATTAATTAGGCGGTTATCAAACCGCCTTATCTTTATGCTTATCAAGCACATCCGCATCAATAATTTCCGTAATATTGAATCATTGGACATCACGCCGAACAGTTTGGTTAATCTCATTTACGGACCAAACGGTTGCGGCAAGACGTCATTTCTTGAAGCAATTTCATGTTTGGCCATTGGACGATCATTCCGCAAGGCTAAAAATTCTAATTTGGTAAAATCAGGAGAACAAAGTTTCACACTGACGGCAAAAATAGAACAGGACAACAGCTCTTTGGTTGATCACATAGGACTTTTGCGCTCAAGAAATCGTTCTGAACCAGTAAAAATAAGTATCAACGGTCATAAAACAACCAGACTCCTCGATATTATTGACAAAATTTCATTGCAAATTATTCATCCTCAGGGGACTGCTTTGATCTCAGGAGAACCTTCGGAACGTCGTGGTTATCTTGATTGGGGGGTTTACTACTCGCAAACAGAATTTAAACAAAAATGGCTTATCTATCGCAGACTTCTTGAGCAACGAAACGCATTGCTCAAAAACAAAAATCAACCTTTTATACCGCAACAATTTGCAGTTTGGGATGATATGCTGGCAAATTTGTCTGAAGAAATCACAAACATGCGTAATAATTATCTTGCAGATTTATTGCCTGAATTAGAACGTCTGACAGCAGCTTTTTTGCCAGGTCTCAAATTTAATTTTCTCCTTTCTCAAGGTTGGGAAAAAGGCTTAAACTTGCGGGATTTGCTAAGCTTAAATCTTGAAAAAGATAGAGTTTTAGGATACACTTTCCACGGTTGCCATCGTGCTGATTTAAAGATCAAAGTGAACTCTTTTCCCGCCGGAGAAACGCTATCCAGAGGTCAGATAAAATTACTGATCTGTGCTATGAAACTCTCTCAGGGTACCGTTTTATACAAAAAAACAGGTAAAAGATGCATCTATTTAGTAGACGATCTAAATTCAGAATTGGATCAGCATTCAAGAGAATTACTTTTAAACGAAATTCTCAATAGCAAAAATCAATTATTCATCACTAATATCACTGATGATATTCAACTGCCCGCCGGCGGAAGCTCTCTGCGATTCAATATCAAAGAAAGTCTCACCCCTGCTCAAAAGTAAAATTAACCGAGGTAAAAATGTCAGAACAGGCTTCTAATTCCTATGATCCGTCCAGCATCAAGGTTCTTCACGGCCTGGAGGCCGTTCGCAAGCGTCCTGGCATGTATATAGGAGATACGGACGATGGCTCTGGTCTTCATCAAATGGTATTCGAGGCAGTTGATAATTCAATCGATGAGGCTTTAGCTGGTTTTTGTACACATATCGAAGTGACAGTTTATCCAGACGGTTCTGTAGGATGCAAGGATAATGGTCGTGGAATTCCTGTTGCAATGCATCCTGAAGAGCACCGTAGCGCTGCAGAAGTTGTAATGACAGTGCTACACGCTGGCGGTAAATTCGATAACAATTCATACAAGGTTTCAGGTGGTTTGCACGGCGTAGGAATTTCCGTAGTAAATGCATTATCAGACAGGTTGGACCTAACTATACGTCGCGACGGCCATATCTGGAAACAAACATATTTGAACGGAGGTAACCCTGAATCTTCCATACAACAAATCGGAGATTTGAATGCAAATGACGAAACAGGAACTGAAGTAAGATTCTGGCCATCTCCTGAAATTTTCACAAATACCGTTTTCTCAGCGGAAAAATTGGAAAAACGTTTAAGAGAGCTTTCGTTTTTAAATTCTGGCATCAAAATTACTTTTACGGATCTGCGCGAAGAAAACTATCAGCATGTTTTTCACCACGAAGGCGGAATTATGGAATTTATAAAATTCCTTAATAAAAATAAAACGCCTGTAAATCAAAAAATCTTCCATTTCAGCAAACTTTGTGAAAACAGTATTTATGTTGAAATAGGAATGCAATGGACTGATTCATACTCAGAAAGTGTTTACTGCTTTACCAATAACGTACCGCAAAAAGACGGCGGTACTCACCTTGCCGGATTCAAAACTGCACTGACAAGAACTTTCAACAATTATCTAGAAAAAGAAGGTTATACAAAAAAACATAAAATTTCAGCTTCAGGTGATGACGCTCGCGAAGGTTTAACTGCTGTAATCTCCGTCAAAATGCCTGATCCTAAATTTTCATCGCAAACTAAAGACAAATTGGTTTCATCCGAAGCCTCTGGAGCCGTGAATTCAGCCCTTTCTCAAAATCTTGAATATTTTCTTGAAGAAAATCCGAATGATGCCGAAACGATTTGCTTAAAAATTATCGAAAGTGCCAGAGTGCGTGACGCCATGCGCAAAGCAAGAGATCTGTCACGAAAAAAAGGTATTGATATAGCCTCAAATCCGGATAAATTAGTACCGTGTCGAGAGAAAGATCCTGATTATTCTGAATTATTCTTAGTAGAGGGTGACTCCGCAGGAGGATCAGCCAAACAAGGCAGAGATTCAAAATTCCAAGCTATTCTGCCTTTACGCGGAAAAATTTTGAACGTAGAAAAAGCCAGATTTGACCGTATGCTCCAATCTCAGCAGATAGGTACTCTGGTCACTGCTCTTGGTTGCGGTATTGGTAAGGAAGAATACAATCCTGATAAATTCCGTTATCACAACGTGATCATAATGACCGATGCCGATGTCGACGGAGCTCACATCAGAATACTATTGCTGACATTTTTTTACCGTCATATGCCGGAACTGATAGAACGCGGCTACGTATATGTAGCTCAACCTCCACTTTATAAATATGTCAAAAATAAAGGGAAGAAAAATCAGGCTGTAAGTTATGTATTAAGTGATAAAGAAGCTTTACAGTACCACACCAACATGGCTTTGAATGCTGGTGCATTGTATGTTACCCCTGACACAGCTCCGATTGCTGGTATACCATTAGAACAGTTGTTCAATGAATACAATCGCATTCAGACACGTATGCCGAAACTTACACAGAAGCTTGAAAAGCATGTGATCACTGAGCTGATGTATACGGATCTACTCTCAGACGAAGATATAAAATCTGAAGAGAAAGTACAAAATTGGGCACAAAAGTTTGCCAAAAAACTGCCTTCTAACATATCTGAGGGTGTTTCTTTCAGAGGAGAAGTGCGTCACGACGCCGTAACTGATTGCTATTATCCTGTAATTATTCAGCACATACACGGAATTGACTATACAAACGAATTAACACCAACATTCTTCCAATCTGCCGACTACCAATTGATTAAGACAATGAATCAAAAAGTAAATAATCTGATTGAAGAAGGTGGCTATGTTCAAATTGGCTCTGAAAAAATCAAGGTAAAAAACTTTGATGAAGCCTACCACATTATGATGGACAAAGGATTTGCCGAAGTAAAGGTACAACGTTACAAGGGACTTGGTGAAATGAATGCACCTGAACTTTCCGAAACAACCATGAACCCAGATACGAGATCCCTGCTCAAAGTCCACCTCACCGACGCTATGGAAGCTGACAGACTGTTCACTGAGCTCATGGGTGATAATGTAGACAATCGAAAGGTCTTTATTACAGAAAACGCAGCCAAAGCAAATCTGGATGTTTAATGCATAAAGATTTTTATCAAGAATGATTGCTAAAATAAACCTCCGCCATTAATTTGATATTGACCTCATTAATGGCGTCAGAGTAGAATACAGCGGATTATGTACAGCCATAGTTTTCGATTGTCTTTCAAACGGATCTTTGGGCTGTATACACAAAAGCAGTTTGCTGAAAATTCAGCTGATGTCGATTCTGATATATGAATCGGCACATAAACCAAACAATGCAGATTTTTCTGCTTTTTTTAATAACAGGCGGTTGTACCGTCGTTGGAGATCACAAATGAAGCGTACTTTCCAGCCTAACGTGAATAAGCGCAAACACACCCATGGCTTCCGTATCCGTATGCGTACCGCAGACGGTCGTAAGGTCCTTTCCCGTCGTCGTGCCAAGGGTCGTAAGCGTTTAACTACCGTTTAATGGCTGACAATACCTTTCCCCGGAAAGATAGGATCTTAACTTCCGGGGATTACGACAAGGTATTCCAACACTGTATCCGAGCCAGCGTGCGCGGTATTTTGGTTCTTGGACACAAGAGCGAAATTACTGAACATTCTAGGCTTGGGTTGGTTATTCCTAAAAAAGTGTTGAAAAGAGCAGTCTGGCGTAATCGCGTCAAACGCGTGGCCAGAGAAGCTTTCAGATTGTCAAAGAAATCCTACCCCTGTATTGATTTTGTGGTTATTGCCAAACCAGGCATAAAGGACATAAATAATACTGAGCTCACTCGGATATTATTAGACCTATGGGAACAAATCTCTCGCCGTTTGCCCGCCTAGGCATCTTATTCATCAGATTTTACCAGATGTTTATAAGTCCTCTGTTAGGGCATCACTGCAGGTTTTACCCTTCTTGCTCGCAGTACACGATTGACGCTATCAGAGAGTGGGGTTTTATCAAAGGGGGCTGGCTAGGACTTAAAAGGATCAGCAGATGTCATCCGCTGAATCCGGGAGGAATAGATCCAGTTCCCCAAAATCCACATAAAAGCCATTGAGGCTAAAAGATCATGGAACAACAGAGAAACATTCTATTAATTGTTCTGCTATGCGTAACTCTCTTCCTGTTTTGGAATTGGGAGTCAGATAAAAACAATGCAGCTAGACTAGCTCAGCAGGGCATAGAACAGACGACCGATTCAACTTCTACCATCAATTCAGAAGACGCCACCGGAAAAACAATAACCATCGAGAGTGATTCTCTGCAACTTACTATTGCTCTAAAAGGCGGAGATATAGTTGATGCTAATCTCCCGAAAATTAAGCAGGAAGAAGACAAAGAAGATCCGTTTCATCTGCTCATGAGCAATAAGGCTTTTACCTATCAAGCGCAATCTGGTTTGGCAGGTAAAGACGGTCCGGATGTCAAAGAACGTCCGCTTTTTGTCTCAAAACAAGATGCTTATTACCTTGAAGACGGTAAAAACAGTGTCAGCGCCGTTTTAACTTTTGAGCAAGACGGTGTTATATATAAGAAAACTTATACTTTGCATCGTAACTCTTATGCAGTAGACGTTAAATATTCTGTTGATAACTCTTCAGGCAAAGAACTTTCCGTAAGTTTCTACGGTCAATTGAAACAAACCGCAGATGACAATTTCCTTAAAAATTCATCAGGCTTTGGCATGGTTGCCTCTGCATACCGAGGAGCAGCTTTTTCAACCGATTCATCTCGTTATGAAAAAATAAAATACGATGAGATAATTGATAACGCTAAATCCAACAATGCCATATCACAGCAAACCCAAAATGGCTGGGTTGCTATGATCCAGCATTACTTTGTTTCCGCCTGGATCGGAACAAAGGATAATGAAAATACTGTCTACACAAATGCATCGAAAAACGGCAAAGATGCCATCATCGGTATAAAGACATCCAATGTAGCCATTGCCCCAGGAAGCAACAAAGATTTTGACAGCAAACTTTGGTTGGGGCCTAAAATTGCAGATGATTTGGAGGCAGTAGCACCTAATCTTGACCTTACCGTGGATTACGGTTGGCTTTGGTTCATCTCGATCCCGCTGTTCAAAATTCTGCAATTTGTACACTCATTGATTGGCAATTGGGGTTTTTCCATCATCGTACTAACCCTCATTGTCAGAGGTGTAATGTTCCCGCTTACCAAAGCACAATATACCTCCATGGCAAAAATGCGTCTGCTTACGCCAAAAATGAAAGAGTTGCGCGAAAAATATAAAGATGATCGCCAAAAACTCGGTCAGGAAACAATGCGTCTTTATAAGACAGAAAAAGTCAATCCGATGGGAGGATGTCTGCCTCTACTAATCCAGATGCCTATCTTCATTGCCTTATACTGGACTTTGATGGAGTCAACTGAATTACGTCAGTCAAGCTTTATTCTCTGGATCACCGATTTATCTGTATACGATCCTTACTTCGTTTTACCGGTACTTTACGGTGTATCGATGTTCTTCCTCCAAAAAATGTCGCCTACTCCAATTACAGATCCTATTCAGCGTAAAGTATTTATGGCAATGCCCTTCGTATTTACCTTTATGTTCTGTACCTTCCCTGCAGGTTTGACTCTTTATTGGTTAGTATCTAACTGCTTTACTATCTTCCAGCAAACCGTAATTTTCCGCTCACTTGAAAAACACGGTCTATCAATGAAGGTGGAAAAGAAATAATGTCTTCTACTACATCTGAAGACACCATTGCAGCCATCGCCACTCCTCACGGCAGGGGTGGCGTTGCCATCGTCAGAATCTCCGGCTGTAACGCTTTGCAGGTTGCAAAAAAAATAACAGGTATTACTCCCAAACCACGCCATGCATATTTCCGACCTTTTATACAAAATGGGGAAACTGTTGATGAGGGAGTTGTAATCTTCTTCCCTGCACCGCACTCTTATACAGGAGAAGATGTTCTTGAATTGCAAGGGCATGCGGGTAATATCCAACCACAACGAGTGTTATCGGCGGTTCTTTCCTGCCCGGGAATACGACAAGCAAATCCAGGAGAATTTACTCGCCGTGCATTTATGAACGGAAAAATGGATCTTACAGCTGCTGAGGCCGTAGAAGATCTGATTTCAGCAGGTTCTGAAAGCGCAGCCAAAGCGGCCATGGCTTCCCTTGACGGAGCATTTGCTCGCGATATGCACAAACTATCCGATCAAATCACGTCATTTCGCGTAAAACTCGAAGGTTGTTTGGACTTTCCTGAAGAACATGAAGATTTTTTTGATTCTGGAAAAGCTGTAACAGAGCTCAAACAAATACAAGCTCTTGCCTGTGAAGCAAAACTCAAAGCTTCTCAAGGATTAAAGCTTACCGAAGGGGCAAAAATTGTACTTTCAGGAGCTCCGAACGCAGGTAAATCCAGTTTGCTCAATGCATTATCAGGAACAGAGCGTGCTATAGTCACTAATATTCCCGGTACTACCAGAGATTTACTGACTGCAGATATCGAAATAAACGGTGTTCCCGTGACCATCACCGATACTGCGGGGATCAGAGACATTCCGTCGGATGAAATAGAGGCAATAGGCATACGCAAAGCAGTTTCTGCATTAAAACAAGCCGATTTAGTTGTTTTAATGATCGACGGTTCAGTTGCTCCGGAACCTGATTTGCTCAAAAAAATAAGTGACCTAAAAGAATTAAATAGTCAAATCCTCATTGCTATCTCAAAATCTGATCTTCCTCAAAATCCTCAAACCACTTCTCAATTGAACAGCAAGGAGCTTTCTTCTATACCTAAATTACAGATTTCCGTAAAAACATCAGAAGGCTTGCTTTCTTTGCGAAAAAAACTGTCAGAATCATTGGGGATCATACCGGTAGAAGGTGTTTACAGTGCCCGTTCACGTCATCTTTCTGCATTGAATGACAGTATTGAAGCTTTAACTAGAGCTTCTCAGATACTGGAAATCGGTGATTTAGTTCTCTGTGCTCAGGAAATGAAACTTGCACAGGACAGTTTGGGCATGATCACTGGTAAAGTAAGTTCTGACGATTTACTCGGTAAAATTTTCAGTACTTTCTGCATAGGCAAATAAAGCTAAAGTGCCGCCCTGCTTTGTGCTTCAACAGAGGCGGCAAACTCAGCGCATATTTTTTTCCATCCCTTCTTAAGAGTTACAACCATACATTCATATCCGGGAACAGGCTGTTTTTCATTAAACTCCAATACCAGTGAAGAAATTTTCTTTTCATTTTGATAGGCAGTAAACAAAGCTTCTATCTCTACTTGTGAATCCAAAGCTCCGTAAAATTTACTGACGTCTATATCCACACTGATCGGCTCACTGTTTCTTAATTCTTCAGACAGTACCGCTGCTAACTGCTCTTCCAGCTTTCCGCTCCAACGATGATGTTGCGCCGGTCGCAGAACAACATCAGAGATTTTTACCACCAAGGATCCATCTGACAAAATACCAGCCAGATTCACTTTAATTCTGGATAAACCACGCCATGATGAGGCACTTACATCATCAGCCACAGTATATCGTTCAACATTGATATTTGACGTCTGACACCCAGAGAATATCAATAAACATGATAAACAACCTATCATTCTCAATATTTTTTTCATTTGATGCTCCCTGGCTCCGGATCATCTTGTTCGTGGTTAAAAATCAAAGAATTTGGTTGCTGACTCAGCTGAGAAAACATCGGTTGCAATTCTTTTAATATTTCTCTTATATCATCACTCAAATTGTACAGTTCTTCTACCAATCCCTTGTGTTTAGCTTCATTTTCATGTCCATTTAACTTTTTTAATAAAAATTCAAGTTCTTCTGATACAGCTGAAGCATGATTAATCAAACCAGAAGATCTCAATTCCCGTCCCGTGATTTTCCACTCAGTCATCAATGCATTCATTGTCTTTAAATCACGTTTGATACCATCAGAAATACCTTTAAAATCTATATTTCCTATCTTTTCACTTAAAATTTCCAGTCTTTTATCTAATGTCTGCGATTCAATTACAGGTATTACAAAATCACCGCGATAAGCCTCCTTGATTTTTTTACACTGTTTTTGTGTACCGAAATCCAGTTTTACCGTATCGAGACCTGTCAATAAAGAAGTAGAAACCAAAGATGCACATAACCTGCCTTCCTTCAGAGCCTGCTTTATCAATTCAGACACTTTTTCACCAGATAATCCTTTTACAGATAAAGCGATTCTAACCGGAACATACTGTTCTGAAGACAGAACGGAGCCTGTGTTCTCATACCAAGGACTATCAACAACTCTTCCTATCACAGCCCCTTTCGCCTTTACCAAGCTACCTTCGGCAACTACTCCTGACGAATTATTCATCATCAGAACAAAATGCGGGCTGTTTTCCAAAACACTGCCGCTTGCTTCTTTAAAATTTTCAAAAAGTTTCAATGTCTTGCCGCACTCTTTCAATTCCTCGTGATCATTTAGATCATCAAAGGTGATCCCGCTTGATAAAAGATTCTGTAAATTTTCTGTTCTAAAAGAAATGCCTTGCGGTCCCATGGAAAAATCCAGTCCGCTGTTTATCCAAAAAACGGATCGCGACGTCACAAGTTGCTTATATTTAGAATCTATAATTACCTTATATTTTATTAATCCGCTATCTACTTCTAATTCTGCACCATTAACACTGCCAACCACAAAACCGCGATAGCTGACCGGATCACCGTAGCCAATACGTCGTCCTGAATTAGATATCAATGTCAAATGCAAAGCATTAGTATCACTTGCTGTTGCCGGAATGTTATCTAATAAGGCAAATTCCCTACCAAACTTATCTGATATACCTTGATTCAGCTGAATGTAATTGCCAGTCAGTATAGTATCTAATCCAGAAATATTAGCCGATTGAACTCGAGGCTTAACTACATAAAAAACGGTATCACTACGAAGAAGATCCTTTTCGTCTTCATCTATACGAATCTTAAGTTCAACTTTACTGTGATCTTTAGATAAGACTACCTTCTCAACTTTTCCCACTGTTACCGATCTGAATTTAACTAAAGTCTTTCCTGCTTCCATACCAGAAGCATCGTCACAGTAAATAGTTATAAGTTCTCCTTTGTCAAAGGTATTTTTCCACAACAAAGTTAAAGTAATAACCAAAGCCAAAATCGGAATCAACCAGATAAATGACAGAGTAAACGACTTTCCTGTTACAGCAATTCTATTTTTTTTCAACGTACTTATCCCAAATAAGTCTCTCATCAAATGAGGCTGCAGCCCATAAAGTAACTAAAACAACTAAACAGAAGGTCAAAATAGCAAGACCAGGAGCGATCGACATCAAGCCACCGAACCTGACGGCTACAGTCATGATGATCACAACAAACACATCAAGCATTGACCATTTACCTATAAATTCAACTAAATGGAAAAGTCTGGACAAAGCTATAGGATTAGTGATTGCACCTTTATTTACCTTAAAAGACAAATAAGACAATGCCAAAATTTTAAATCCAGGAATAAACAGTGATGCAACAATAATTACAGACGCTACTAACCAAGATCCGCTTTTCCACAAAAATAAGGCACCTTCTACGATATTAGATCCTTCCGTATTTCCAAGATAAGTGGTGAACATTACAGGGTACAGATTTGATGGTAAAAACAATATCGATGCAGCAAGCAGCAATGCAACACATTTTTGTCCGCAACTTTTCTGACGGAAGGAAGTATTCATCCCGCATCTGGGGCAAACTGCTTCTTTTGCATGACTAACAAAAGCACATGAACACCGTCTGCAAATCTTTATTCCCTGATCTTTTCCATTCAATTCAAGATTTATTTGTAATTCTGGCCCTTCACCTACCAACTTCCATATCGAAACAGGACGGTATTTATTCCAACACCATACAGTCATCCATGAAAATATAATGAACAGGTAAAATCCAGAAAGAAAATCAACTGTCGCTAAGGAGGTTATCTTGACAAGACTTATTGCCACCGCCAATACAAATACATCGACAAAAGAACATATATGACAAAAAGAATAAACAGTAGCAACTGTCTTTGACGGTTTATATCCGAGAAAACCAATTGCACATATGATTAACAACATGCACAACGGTAATAACAACACCGTACTTACAAACAATGCCGCAAGAAAAAACCAATCCTCAAAAATAAAACATAAGGATAAAAGTGAAAAAGAAGCTGAATTACCAGCTGATGACAACGAAAAAAAAGGCAAAGGCAACGCACACAACATCATCAATATCGCCGAAATTGCCACAGCAGCACCTTGGGTCAACGATATTTCGTTTGCAGGCCTCAATAACCTTTTACAACGCGGACAACGGCATTGATAGCCGCGACGATAAGCAGGAAGCAATACAGCAAGATCACATGACGGGCAAATAACTATACTTTCACCATTTAGATCCTGCGAATTTCCCATGCAAAGCCTACCTATTTGTTATCACACTCTCACACAAAACCAGAAGCTAAAACGATTTTTCCTGTTTTCAGCGATTGTTGTACATCGATAATGCGTTGATTTGATGAACCTCTGAAATCAAGATCTAAAGATTTTTTTGAAAGAATAAACTGACCATCTACTACTACGTCAAGTTGTTCTAATAATGCTTTTCTATCGGGATTATCCAATAATTTTTCAAAAGTGAATCCAGTATAAGACCATAAAGAATATCCCTGTGCTTTAGCTATTTTTGCAAATACAGTCAAAGGTTTTGGTTGTATGAAAGGTTCTCCACCAGAAAAGGTTACACCGCCTACCAGAGGATCACGCTTCATTTCGTCATACAAAACCTTAAGACAAACTTCCAAACCACCGTTAAAATCCCATGATTGCTGGTTATGACAACCTTTACAGTGAAAAGGGCAACCTTGCGTGAAGATCACGTAACGAATGCCGGGGCCGTCAACGATTGATTCCTGAACGGCCCCGGCAATTCTTAAAGTGGTTTGATCCAGAATATCCAGATCAGACATGGCTTACTCAAACATGCATATGTTTAACACGATCGTTTACTTCAGCTCTTTTGGCATTGTTAAAACGATCCAGAGTACCGACCAAATACCCAGTAACTCTTCTGATGCGCTCAAATTTAACACCTTCACCAACCACTCCATTGTGAGCATGTAATCTTGATTGCATAGCCATCACTCCTCAAAACAATATATGCAAGATACCGCATCAAGGCGGATAAAAAAAATTAAATGAGAAAAAATCTATTCTCTAATCAAAGCAACTGCAGTCAACACCAAGTCTTCTTAAACGTTCAATGCTGATCCCTTCTCCGTCACGTCTACCACAACGGGGACAAACGTCATTTATAACCCCTACATAATTACATACAGGGCAACGGTCCACAGGATGATTGACCGATCCATAGCCGACTCCGCACTGTTTCATATATAAAATGACTTTTTCAAATGCATCGACATTTTTAGTCAAATCACCGTCCAACTCAACATAAGAAATAGAACCTGCGTTGCACAATTCGTGATACGGGCCTTCTATTTTAATCTTATCCGCTGCTGATATATCGTAATAAACAGGAACGTGGAAACTGTTGGTATAGTAAGCTCTGTCTGTAACTCCGGTGATCTTTCCATACAATTGTTGATCAATTTTTACAAAGCGACCGGACAAGCCTTCGGCCGGAGTTGAAAAAAGAGAAAAGTTAAGTCCTGTTTCCTGAGTATGCCTGTCTGTCAGCTCTCGCATATGCCTTACAATTTCAAGACCTAACTCGTTTGCCTCAGAACTTTCGCCGTGGTGTTTTCCGACCAATGCTTTGAGACATTCGGCAAGACCGATAAAACCAACCGACATAGTTCCATGCTTGATGATATCTTCAATATAATCTTCAGGATCAAGCTTATCTGAACCAATCCAAATTCCCTGTCCCATTAAGAACGGATAATTCAGTACTCGTTTCTTTGCAATAATGTCGAAACGATCCTTCAACTGCTCAAAAACCATGGCAAAGGTTCTGTCAACCGAAGTATAGAATCTGCTGAGCGAACCGTGGGCTTCGATACCGAGTCTAGGCAGATTTACCGACGTAAATGACAAATTACCTCTCCCGGGAATAATTTCCTTGGTTTTATCAAAATCATTAGATACTACACGGGT
>CABQMD010000004.1 GCA_902465145.1 uncultured Succinatimonas sp.
GGTGCTTGATAAAGTATCCATGGTTTACGGTCAGATGAATGAGCCTCCGGGGAACCGCTTGCGTGTTGCTCTTACCGGTTTGACCGTAGCTGAAAAATTCCGTGATGAAGGTATGGACGTACTGTTATTTATTGATAACATCTATCGTTATACGCTTGCTGGAACAGAAGTATCAGCTTTGCTTGGTCGTATGCCTTCAGCCGTAGGTTATCAGCCTACTCTGGCAGAAGAAATGGGAAGTCTTCAGGAGCGTATCACTTCAACTAAGAAAGGTTCCATTACTTCAGTACAGGCTGTTTATGTACCTGCCGACGATTTAACTGATCCTAGCCCTGCAACCACTTTTGCCCACTTGGATGCAACTATCGTCTTGTCTCGTCAGATTGCAGCATTAGGTATTTATCCTGCTGTTGATCCTCTTGCCTCCACATCACGTCAGTTAGATCCTTTCGTGGTAGGAAAAGAACATTATGAAGTTGCCCGTGGAGTCCAGACTGTATTGCAACGTTACCAAGAACTTAAGGATATTATCGCAATTCTTGGTATGGACGAATTATCTGAAGAAGATAAGCTTACAGTAGCCCGTGCCCGTAAGATTCAGCGTTTCTTATCTCAGCCGTTCTCTGTTGCAGAAGTGTTTACAGGATCTCCTGGTAAATATGTTTCTCTTAAGGATACCATTAGGGGCTTTAAGGGAATTATCAACGGCGATTACGATAATCTGCCGGAGCAGGCTTTCTATATGGTTGGTACCATTGAGGAAGCTGTCGAGAAGGCTAAGAATCTGTAAGAGTACGGAGGCTGCATATGGACACATTTGCATTCACTTTGGAAGTTGTAAGTGCCGAAGGCAGCCTGTATTCTGGCAAGGTTAAATCAGTGCGAGTAACCGGCAGTGAAGGTGAATTGGGGATACGCTTTGGTCATACCCCTTTATTAACCACTATAAAAACCGGTTTAGTTACGCTTGTTGATGAGAATGACAAGGAAGATCAGATCTACTTGGCAGGTGGTGTTCTTGAGGTTCAGCCTGAGGTAACTACCATTCTTGCAGATACAGCGTTAAGGGCTGATGATATCGATGAGGCTAAGGCCAAAGAAGCTATGAATGCAGCGAAAGAAGCTATTAATAAGCATTCTAGCGGAGATGTTGATTATAATACTGCACTTGCACGTCTTGCTGATGCTATGGCAAGACTTAAGGTAGTAGAAATCGCCAGAAACAGACGTTGATATTGATAGTGTAAACTTACACTATCATATATGGTTGAAACCGGGTACTAAAAATATCCGGTTTTATTCTTTTGTGATGGGCTTGTTTTCAAGTGAAGGTGTGTTGTCACTTATTCCCTGACTTACCAGAAAACTTTTAAGTTTTTTCATTCCTGCAAGTTCAATCTGACGTACTCTCTCTACGGAAATATGCAATTGAGCAGCCAATTCCTGTAACGTTTTTTTATTTTCATCCAGCCAACGTTTTTGAATAACTGTTCTAGTACGCTCATCAAGCTGTTGCATTGCCATTCCTAGTTTTTCCAATTCAAAGGACTGGTAATTACGATCTTCAAAACTCTTGGCAAAATTAGAACTTTCATCTTCTAGGTAAGCTGCAGGTGCAAATGAATCTTTGTCAGAAGAATCATCAGAATCAGCGTCAAAAGCTACATCCTGTCCAGAAAGTCTTGTTTCCATTTCAGCAACATCTTTTGGGCTTACTTCAAGATCGTTGGCTACTTGATCGCGTTCTTTAGTTGTAAACCATCCGAGATGTTTTTTGTTTTGTCTTAATTTAAAGAAAAGCTTACGTTGGGCTTTGGTTGTTGCTACCTTGACCATACGCCAATTCTTTATAACGTAGTCATGGATTTCCGCCTTAATCCAATGTACGGCAAAAGCAGCTAGTCTTCCACCTACATCTGGATCAAAGTGCTTTACGGCTTTCATGAGACCTATATTACCTTCCTGGATCAGATCTGCGATAGGTAGTCCGTAACCTGAATATCCTCTGGCTACACTTACAACTAGTCTTAAATGAGAAAGCACCAGTTTTCGCGCTGCTTCTATATCTCCGTAATCTTTAAGTCTTCTGGCAAGAGAGCGTTCGTCTTCTTCTTCTAGCATTGGGATTTTATTGATCCCGCTTATATAGGAATTAAGATCTCCTACCGGTAACAACATCATTTGTTGCTGTGATGACTGATTCTGATCGTCAGCTGAAGTTGCAATTTTTGTCATGTGTTTTGTGTGAGATCTCAGAAATGATTAGCCAAGTAAGGCGTCTACAAAAGATTCAACATCAAATTCACGCAGATCCTCGGTTTTTTCTCCTATGCCGATAAAACGTAAGGGAATGCCAAAGAGATCAGCTAGAGCAAATACCACACCTCCCTTGGCCGTACCGTCAAGTTTTGTAATTGTGATACCGGTGACCTTGACTGCTTCATTAAAAAGTTTCGTTTGAGATACGGCATTTTGTCCGGTTGTTGCATCAAGCACAAGCATGACTTCATCAGGAACATGTGTATCATGTTTTTTCATGACTCTGACGATCTTTTTGAGTTCTTCCATTAGATTGTCTTTATTTTGTAATCTTCCTGCCGTGTCGCAGATCAGTACGTCACATTTTCTGGCTTTGGCTGCAGTTAAGGCATCGAAAATTACTGAAGCACTGTCAGAGCCGGTTGGTTGAGAGATTACGGGAACACCTGTACGTTCTCCCCATTTGTTCAGTTGTTCTACAGCGGCTGCTCTGAAAGTATCACCGGCAGCCAACATGACTTTTTTCCCTTGTGACATGAACTTAAGGGCTAATTTCCCAATTGTTGTAGTCTTCCCTGCTCCGTTGACTCCTACCATCAGGATTACATATGGGCTGTCTTTGTGCATTTCTGTATTAAGAGGTTGAGCACAAGGTTGTAATAATTCACAAAGTATTTGTTTTAGATTATTTTTGAGAGCACCTGCGTCATGCAAGTCTCTCAATTTAGAAGTTTCACGCAATTTAGTGATCACTTTTTCGGTAGTATCAACACCTAGATCAGCAGTAAGCAGAGCTGTTTCAAGATCTTCGTACAGATCTTCACTAATCTGTTTTCCTTTGATCATAGCTTCAAGACCATAGGCCAGATTCTCTCGAGTTCTTTTCAGTCTTTCGAAAAAGGATATTTTGTTTTTTTGTATATTTTCTGTTTGATGATCTGTGTTTTCATCAATCGTTTGAATTGCATTTGCTTCTCTGTTGTCAGATACAGATGATTTGAACGATTTCTCAGCTTGATTTTCGTTGTTTGAGTCCGTGCAAGTAGTATTTATTTGTCTATTCTGTATATCGGATTGTTGTTTTGAGAAGACCTGATCTTTTGTATTGGCATCAGTAGATATAGTTGAGGATTTTTTTTTGAAAAAATTGAAAAAACCTTTGCTCATGAGTGGCCTGCAAAAATTAGTGAAAAGGCTTATGCTTGATGTCGTAAGTTTAATGGTAAACATTGTACTCGTTTTGTCTCTATGGTTGATTTGCAAAACGGGTAACTGCTTTTTTAAATCACTATTGTAGTGTTACTGGTGAACAAATTTTGTGGAATGAAAATGAATATGCACACCAATGAACATAAAGTAAGGATTATAGGCGGTAAATTCAAGGGAATGACGCTGATTGTTGGAAATGCTGAAGGACTTAGACCAACTCCTGACAGGATAAGAGAAACGGTTTTTTCTTGGTTGGAAGGAAAATGTCAAAATTTGAGAGTTTTGGATCTTTTTGCAGGAAGCGGTGCATTGGGAATTGAATCTTTTTCTCGAGGCGCTTCCGAAGTGGTTCTTGTTGAATTAGACGGATCTAACGCTCAGTTATTGTCGTCAGAAATAAGTAAATTTGGGAAAAATATAAAAGTCGTTCATCAGGATGCAATGAATTATTTAAAACAGGCATCAGGAAAATTTGATTTAGTATTTTTAGATCCGCCTTACTGTAGTGATCTTTTGAAGGATTGTCTTAATATGCTAAAAGATAGGAACTTAATTGATGAAAAATCTTTAATTTATGTAGAAATGAATGCCGGACGCTCGCTTGTTGTGACTGACTATGAAGTTATACGTGAAGAATGTTCAGGACAGGTAAAGTATGCTTTATGGAAAAAGAGTGCTCATTTGTTTTGAGCAGTTGACATCATAAGATGCTGAAATAATAAAAAAGTCCATCATTTGATGGACTTTTTTTTTGAAATTAATCGTTATATGTAGCGATTAAATTACTGAGGTTTGTAACCATTGAAGTTGTACTCAACCTTCATGGTCTCAGGAGATAAGGCTGCATTCATACCCTCAACACACTTTGAAGCGTCGAAGGAAGCTGAAAGCAACGGTAAAGGATTGATAAGACCTCTGTCCAAAGCACTGACAACAGCACCGAACTCGTCATAGAAACGGAATACTGAATGCCACTTGATGCCCTTGACAGCGAAAGGTCCGAAGTCTTTAGGTTCGTGACCTGCACCGTACATACCGACCTGAGAAACGATGGCAGTAGGACGGACCAATTTCATGAGCTGTGCACAAGCAAAGCCGTTGCCAGTAGCTTCAATACCTAAATCAAAGCTGCCCTTGTGTTCACACCATTTTTCAATCTGTTCAGGATCTTCTTTTGAGTTGCAGGTGAAGTCAGCACCCATTTGTTTTGCAACTTTTAAGGTTTCACCACGAATGTCAACTACAGTGACGGTATTAGCACCGAGAGTCTTGGCTGCGGCAACGCATAAGCAACCGATCGGGCCAGCACCCATAACTACAACATCTTTACCAATGATATTGCCCAAAGCATTAACACCGCTGTAGGCAATGCCCAAAGGCTCTGCAAAAGCGCCTACTTCAGGTTTTAAGGTGTGGACTACTCCGCACTGCTCTTCATGAACAGTAACATAGTCAGCAAAGAGACCAGTTGTGTGAGGGAACAAGGCAGCAGAGCCTAAGTGCTGTACGTGCTCGCAGTAGGTGTACATTTTATTCTTGCAGTAGTAGCACTTAAAGCAAGGACGTGCAGGACGCATTACAACCATGTCGCCTTTTTTGACTTTGGTTACTTCGCTACCTACTTCTTCGACAATACCGCAACCTTCATGGCCGATCACCAAAGGCTCTCTCACTACGATAGCAGTACCGTTACCGCCCTGAGTATAGTAATGTTGATCTGAACCACAGATACCGCCGGTCAACATTTTAACGATAACTTCTTTCGGATCTTTGATGGTTGCATCAGGGACATCTTCGTAACGGAGATCCATCTTTTTGTGTAAGACGATAGCTTTCATGGTTAACTTTTCCTATGTAATTTAGCTGAGCCTAATGTCGGCGTGCTTATCCCTTCCTTAAATTTGGCAGGGATCATCCTAAGCAAATGTTTATGCGTAACTTAGACCCACAAACATAAGCTAAAAAAAATCTATTGATCATTTTAGCCTACGGAAATTTGCAATGGCTTGAATGTCAGCATTAAATGCTGAACTATGTAAAAAACTGTTAATAAGGTCAAATTAATGAAATTAGCTCTTGTATTGTTCTTGTATTTTAGAGAGGTTATTTCACATAAATCTCTCGGAAGATTTAATGGTAGTTCTGACAGAGAATAAGCTTAGTTGGATAATTTTTTTGCAACAAGAGAACGGTGCCTTACATGAGCAGTTATACCACGTGAGGTAAATCGGTCAGCTAATGTTTGTGCTATGAACACGCTACGATGAAAGCCTCCTGTGCAACCTATGGCTACGGTAAGATAGCTACGATTACTTCTTTCTATTTTTTCAAGACAATTGCTAAGCAGGTTATCGATTTCATCTATGTATGCTTTTACCTCAGGATAAGTTGAGAAAAAATCAATAATTGGTCGATCAAGTCCTGTATAAGAGCGCAGTTCTTTTTTCCAAAAAGGGTTCGGAAGAAATCTTGAGTCAAATACGAAGTCTGCGTCTTTTGCAATACCATCTTTGAATCCAAAGGACTCAAAGATCATTACCAATCTGCGTTCAGGTCTGCCTTGAACTAATGTAGTTATTTGGTTGGCCAGATCGTGAACAGATAATTCCGAAGTATCAATGCGAAGATCTGCTACTGATGAAATGCGCATAAGCATTTCTGATTCTTTAGAAATAGCTTCATCAAGTGACATGGATTTAAGCGATAAAGGGTGCAACCTTCTGGTATTGGCATAACGTTTTACCAGAACTTGATCGTCGGCATCCAAATATATGATGGTACTACGTATGTTCGGATCATGTCTTGCCTGGACATATGTTTCGCTGATCATGGCCTGATCGCGATCTCCGCTGTAGAGAATTGTTCGAATGTCTATGGAAACGGCTATTTTAGGATAGTGTTCTTTTGCAAGTTTTATTAAATTGCCAAGAAAGGCAGCAGGTAAATTATCAATACAGTAAAAACCGAGATCTTCTAATACCTTAAGAGCTAAAGACTTGCCTGATCCTGAGCGTCCAGAAATTACAAAAAGTTGGACAAGATGATCTTTCATATTTTTCTATATCGTAATTATCGTTTATACCGTGGTTTTGTTGGTCAAAGCAGCATCTATCTGCTTTAGAAGAATTGTAATTTTGCTTTTTTCATTACGGGCCAGTCGCAGAGAATTCAAAAGATCTTGGTTAGAAAAAGTATCTGTCAGATTTTGTAGCAGTTTTTCTATATCCGAGTAATCGTCATTTGGAGAAATAAAAAGAGTATATGCTATGTCAATACTTTGCGGATCAGCATCGATTGAATTGAATTGAACTGGTGCGTCTAAAATGCTGAGTACAGCCAGAGTGTTATCGATTTCAGGAATAACCGCATGCGGCATTGCAATTCCGTTGAAAAATACCGTAGTTCCGTATTGTTCTCGTAAAATCAAAGCTTTTATGAGTTTTGTCGGGGCTGTTTTCAGCAAGGTTGCGGCGTTTTCAGAAATTTCCTCAAAAAGACGTTTCTTACTGTAACAAAATAGCGAGGAAAGTATGAGTGTGTTGGGAAGCAATTTTGTTGGATTAAAACATAAATACCCCGCTTGTAGCGGGGGTATATTGATTTTATGGATTTACAAAGCCAAACTCAGTCTTTTAGCTTCTCTTTATATTTAACCAATTGGCGGTCAACTTTGTCTATAAGACCATCAATGGCTGCATACATGGTTTCTGCTTCGGCTTCGGTGTGAAGACTGTCACCGGTAACCGCAACGTCGGCCTTGGCAATATGTGTAAGATTATCCACAGTGAGGGTTATGTTAATCGAATTGATCAACTCGGCCTTGCGCTCAAGCTTTTTGAATTTATCATTCACGTAGTCCTTGAGTGCGTCCGTAAGTTTGATGCCCACGCCCTGAATTTTTACTTGCATATAACTTCCTTAATTCAGTATTAACTGAATGGCAGATTTGCATTAACAATTAATGCATCCACAAGTAAATAATAGGTTAATTTTTCAATAAAAGACAATGTGTTGATCAAATTTCTTAGTTTATTTGTTAAAAATTTGATCAAACGCAAAAAAGATATTCAAACCAAACGTTTACGTTGTGAAGAAGAGACAATTCCCAGAGATTCGCGGTATTTTGCTACTGTCCTTCTGGCAACAATAATGCCTTCATCGGCTAACAAAGTCGACAGCCGACTGTCTGAAAGCGGTTTTCTCGCATTTTCTTTTGCTATTAACTCTTTGATGCGAGCTCTTATTGCTTTTGATGATGCCGTTCCGCCGTCATCGGTGCTGACACTTGATGAGAAGAAATATTTTAGTTCAAATGTTCCCTTGGGAGTTTGTATGTATTTTTCTGTTGTAATGCGGGATACGGTGGATTCATGCATTTCAATTTCAGATGCAATGTCATTTAACACCATAGGATGCAGAGATCCTTCTCCGTATTCCATGAAATCTTGCTGTTTTTCTACAATAACTGAAGCAACCTTCATCAAGGTCTCGTTGCGTTTTGAAAGGCTTTGCATAAACCAGTTTGCTTCCTGGAGATTGTTTTTAAAAAATTTACGATCTTGTTCTGTTTGGGCTTGCGATGCTAGTTGACGGTAGTGTTCGTTGATCTTGATTTTGGGAATACTGTTTGAATTTAATGTAGCGAAATATCTTCCGTCATCTCTTTTTATAACTATGACGTCAGGGATTATGAAATCTGATTTTTCTTTTACTGCGCCGCGTCCTGGTCTCGGATTTAGCGATGTAATCAAATCAATAGCCGGTTTTAATTCGTTTTCTTTAATATTAAGCTTTTGACAAAGCGTTCTGAAATCTCTAACTGATAGTTCTTTTAGATATTCGTTTACGATATGTAATGCTAATTTAGTTGTTGCAGAAGATGCTTTTGCTTCAAGCTGAAGTCTTAAACATTCTTGTACGTTGCGCGCCCCTATTCCCACAGGATCGTAGTTCCAAATTAGCTTAAGAACGCTCAGAGCATCTTCCCGTGTAATTTCTGGGTATGTTTCATTGACGGTAGCAACGATACTTTCAAGTGATTCATGCAAATATCCAGAATCGTCTATACCGTCGATTATATTTTCAGCAATTAGTCTGTCTGCCCCTTCAAGCGGAGACAAATCCAATTGCCAATGCAGATGATCATGGAGATCTTCGGTGGTCTCACCTTCGTAGACTTCGTCATTTCCCAATGATTGTCCGTGCCGTGTATCAGCCGAGCTGTGCCTTTGATCTTGATTTTCAGAAAGATTTTGTACAGTGTTTTGCTCAGAGGATATGTTTACAGTTTGATTGGCATCTGGAAAAGCCGTATCCGTAGATTTTACCGATGAATCGTTATCAAACGGGTCAAATGCATCATTAGTGTCAGCATTGGCTTCTTGTTCGGCCAGACTCTCTAAAGATTCAAAGCGTTCATCGTTACCGTCATCTTCAACTTCGAGCATGGGATTTTGTAAAGCGACGGCTTTTATTTCCTGTCTTAGCTCCAATGTAGAGAGTTGCAACAATTTTATGGCTTGTTGCAATTGTGGTGTCAATGCTAATCCCAGCTTCTGGGTCTGCCTTAGCTGAAGTGAGTTGAACAAACCAGCCATTTTTTAGTCCTCTGTATTGAGAATTCAGAGCGAAAAGTCTTTACCAAGATAAACGTTTTTTACTTTTTCGTTTTCCTGAACTTCCTGAGGGGTTCCCTGTGCTATTAATTCACCGGCGCTGACAATGTAAGCTCGCTCGCAAACCCCCAATGTTTCTCTGACGTTGTGATCTGTAATTAGGATCCCTATTCCGCGATTTTTAAGGTGCGTAATTATGTTTTTAATTTCAGATACTGAAATAGGGTCGACTCCTGCAAACGGTTCGTCAAGTAGTATGAATTTAGGACGTGCAGCTAAAGCTCTAGCAATTTCTACTCGGCGTCTTTCGCCTCCTGACAAGGACATACCTAAGTTGTTACTGAGTGATGCGACGTTAAATTCGTCAAGCAAATCGCTGACTAGATTTTCTCGCTGTGCTTTATTTAGATCTTTTTGCAGTTCCGCAACCCCCATCAGGTTTTGATAAACGGTAAGTTTTCTGAAAATTGAATTTTCCTGAGGAAGATAACCGATCCCCATTCTGGCTCTTTGATGCATGGGTAATGATGTAATGTCTCGCCCGTCTAGAAGTACTTGTCCCTGTTCAGAAGAGATGATCCCAACCAACATGTAAAAAGATGTTGTTTTGCCTGCGCCGTTTGGTCCTAACAAGCCAATGATAGAACCGCTGGATACTTCGAGGCTCACATCCTTGACCACCGTACGTTTTTTGTAGGTTTTTCTTAGGTGTAAAGCTTTAAGCTCACTCATTTTTGGAAATATCTCACTTTTTGCCGTTGTCTGATTTCATTTCTTGAGGAATAAAAGTACTCATTACTCTTCCTCCCTGGCTGTTGTTGTTTTGTGCTTTCATTTTTTGTGAGACGGTATTGTATTCAATTCTTTCGCCAGAGACGTGGGATTCACCTTGCCAGACAGTGGCATTGCCGGTTATTACGATATCTCCGGTTAAAGGATAATATTTGAGCTTTGATGATTGAGTTCGAAGAATTTTTCCGTTGTCCAGCTCCTGTCTGAAGGTTACCGGTTTGCCCCAGCCTGTAACTTCTTTAAGCTCGTTTTTTTCGTTGCGTATAAGTTCTGCCTTGTCGCAATAAACTTCAATAGTTCCTTGGGTGGCATGTACATCATCGATGAAATAAAGTTTGTTGGCCTGCAGATCAGCCAACTGTTCTTTTGAGGATACATTAAGCGGTTTGCTAGTGTCGTCTTTTAAAGCGAAAGACTGTTGCGAATATGCGATTGCGGTAAGACTAATTATCAGAATGCTGATCCGGGTAATAAGTTGCATTGACGTTGCCTTTGTATGTGGAAATATCTTTATTCAGATCTATTGTAAAGTCGGTTCCTGCATTGATCCAACCCGTTCCGTACAATGTGGTGAGATCAGGTGATGTCACTAAATTGGATTTAAAATTGTAGTGAACTCTTTGACTTTGTGCTTGAGTAATGGCTGCTCCCTTAAAAAGAGGTTTTAGCACTACATCCCTTTCCATTAAAGCAAAATCTCCATCACGCACTTGTCCTTGTTTGCCGCTCATAGTCCATTTTTCGATATGTTTGTCTTTACCGATCCTGTAAGTGGTTATTATAGGATTGGTAAGATGTGCAATACCGCTTCCATCGTCGTAACTGGCTGTATCTGCTTTTATGGTGTGATGTAAAAAGCCAGTTTTATCATAATTTTTGCCGTAAAAATCTAAAGCTGTATAGATTTTAGATGCAGTCTCAACAGAATTTTGTCGTTCTTGCAGAGTTTGTGTGTAGCGATAAAGACCTAAGGCTACAACAAACAGACATACGGTAATTACTGTAGATTTAATCGTAGTAGCCATCAAAAACCGCCGTCTGTATTCATTATCCCTTTTGCCATCAGGATAAGATCGCACAATTCTCTTACAGCACCACGACCGCCGTCACGATGTAAAGTAAGATCAGCACGCTTTTGAATAAACGGTACTGCATCTTGAGGACAGGTACAAAAACCTGAAGCATCAAACATAGGTAAATCATTATGATCATCACCAATTGATGCCGATTGTTCTTTGGTCAAACCGAATTTTTTTAGAAGTTCTGCTACTGCAGGAGCTTTGTCCTTTTGCCCCTGTATCACATATTTGATCTGAACTTCCTCACATCTGCGTTCTACCAAATGAGAGCTTCGACCGGTAATAACAGCGCATATGCAGTCACTTTTTGATTGTAATTGGGTAAGCCCCAAACCGTCTTTGGTGTAAAAACGCTTGTATTCTCCGGTATCGTTGTTGAGATAAATTCCCCCGTCGGTTAAAGTTCCGTCCACATCAAGCATTAAAAGTTTGATTTTAGAAAGACGGGAAAAGACTTGTTCAGATATAAATCCGTAGCAAGTGTTTATCATAATGAGCTCCCTGTACGAAGGTGATATTTTCGCGTCGAATATCGTTTTTTTGTCTGTTACGAGTTTTGTGCCATATCTTGTAGAATACCGGCAAGCATCATGCTATCCATAAATTATATCCTGCTTATGGCGGGTTAGCAGACAGCCGGATTCAAACATATGAATGAAGAGCTCATCGTTAAAATTGAAAATGTTTCTTTTTCATATTCTGGAAAGAATATTTACCACGGTTTGAATGTTTCTTTTCCTCGCGGAAAAATTACAGCTGTTTTGGGACCTTCTGGAACAGGAAAAACAACAGTTCTGCGTCTGATTGGTGCTCAGTTAAAGCCTGATTGTGGAAAAGTATTGTTTGACGGCGTTGATATGCATGCCTTAAAACGTAAAGAACTTTATAAAATTAGGCAAAAAATGAGCATGCTATTTCAAAGCGGAGCCTTGTTTCAGGACATGAATGTATTTGACAATACGGCATATCCTCTTTACGAACACACTAATTTACCTCATGAAATCATACGTGATTTGGTGATGATGAAACTTGAAGCGGTGGGAATGCTTGCTGCTTCACAGTTGTACCCGTCGGAATTGTCAGGGGGTATGTCAAGACGTGCTGCTCTGGCAAGAGCCATTGTTCTTGATCCGGAACTGATTATGTATGATGAACCTTTTGTCGGTCAGGATCCCATTACCAAAGGGGTTTTGGTAAAGCTGATAGCTGATTTAAATGAAGCTTTGGGGTTAAGTTCAATAGTGGTAACTCACGACGTAAAAGAGATTATGGAAATAGCTCATTATGTTGTGATAGTGGCCGAAGGCAGTGTTCTTGGAGCAGGTACTCCAGAAGAAATAAAAAATAGTTCAGATCCCAGAATAAGGCAGTTTATTAACGGTGAATTTGATGGTCCGTATGCTTTTCATCTAAAAGGAAAAGATAATTATCTGGAGGAACTTTAATGCTGAATTTTTTGGGAGCTTTGGGCAGATATTTTCTGCAGAAGATCTCTTCACTTGGCCGTTCCTTTGTCATGCTTGTAAATGTGTTGTTGGTAAAGCCTGATTTTAAACGCAATACGTTGTTGCTCATCAATGAGGTTTACTTTATCGGTGTTCAGTCTGTGATCATAATTTTAGTGTCAGGACTGTTTATTGGCATGGTTTTGGGATTACAAGGTTTCAATATTCTTAAGGATTTTATGGCTACTGGTTCTTTGGGAACATTAGTAGCTTTATCGATAATCAGAGAATTAGGACCGGTAGTAGCTGCATTGTTATATGCAGGACGTGCAGGTTCTGCACTTACAGCTGAAATAGGGCAACTGAAAGCTTCAGAACAGCTTTCTGCGTTGGAAATGATGGCTGTAGACCCTTTGCATAGAGTAATAGCACCGAGATTTTGGGGAGGGGTTATTAGTCTGCCTTTACTTTCGCTGATGTTTGCAGTGGTAGGTATTTATGGCGGCAAATTGGTAGGCGTGGATTGGCTCGGACTTGATGAAGGAATTTTCTGGTCTGGAATGCAGTCTAGCGTTGATATTTTTGATGATGTCATACCAATGGCGGTTAAATCTTTTGTTTTTGCCGTGGTTTGTACTTGGATAGCCTTGTTCAATGGCTATGACTGCAAACCTACTTCTGCGGGGATCAGTGCGGCAACCACCTCCACAGTTGTGCAGTCGTCGTTGTCTGTGCTGGGATTGGATTTTATTTTGACCGCATTGATGTTTTAGGAAAGTATAAAAATGAAATATTTAAAAGCGGAAATTCTGGTTGGATTCTTTGTTTTTGCATCAATTGTAGCAGCGGCGGTGATGTCTCTTAAAATAGCTGGTTTGGTATTAAACGGCAGTTCAGCGTTTTATACCCTGCATGCAAAGTTTGACAATATAGGTTCTTTGAAATTAAGGGCTCCAGTAAAGATTGGCGGAGTGACGGTAGGACGTGTTTCTAAAATTTACCTTGATGACAAAAATCTGATCCCTGTTGTTGATATGGAAATTGACTCGTCTTGTTCATCTTTATCCAATGAATCGAAAGCATCGATTCAGACGGCTGGAATTATAGGTGAACAATATGTGTCTCTAACTCCTGGATTTTATGATGAAGAGTCGGGAAGTGAATATATGAAAGACGGTGATTATTTTACCGATACTGGTTCTGCCTTAGTACTGGAAGATCTTATAGGAAAGTTCCTTTACAGCGCAGGATCTGATGCGCAAGAAGAGAAGAAAAAATCAGAGTAAAAAAGGCAGACAGAATTAAAGGAGATTGATATGAAGATTTTTAAAACCGTTATTGTTGCAACGGTGATGTTGATGACGTCGTTTATTTCATATGCTAAAAACGATAATCCTTATGAAACGGCCAATGCAATTGCAGTACAGACATTTGATGACTTGAAAACTAATCGTGAGCGTTTGCACGATAACAACGTGGTGATCGGGATCATAAAAAAGGATTTGTTACCGTATGTTGATGTACGTTATGCCGCATATAAGGTAATCGGTACATCGCTTAAGCAAACTAGTAAGGAAGAAAGAGACGCCTTTACCGAAGCTTTTGGGGATTACATGATGCGTTCCATGTCAAATGCACTGGGGAAATATTCTAATCAGGAATTAAAAGTCAGTCCCGTTTCCGATGTGCCTGCAGATACGACTATTGTTGCGGTTAAATATACGGTTACGCAAAACGGTGCTCCTGATATCAATTTCGTCGTTAAAATGAGACTTAATAAAAAGAGCGGTGAGTGGAAAGCATTTGATTTAATAGCAGAAAATATAAGTATTTTGGATGCCAAGCAGGCCGAGTTGTCTCCTGTGATAAGAGATAAGGGTATAAGCGAGGCTATTAATATGTTAAAAAAAGCCAAGGTATCTGAATGACAATTTTTACCGAGCTAACCAAGCTTACCGTTCCTGAATTATGGAAACAAAGATCAGTTTTTTTTTCGGACGATGCTGTGAATCTGGACGGTGTGAAAATTGATTCTGCCGGTGTGGCGTTTTTGGTGAGATGGACCAAAAGTTTAAAAAAAGGAAGAAAATTAAAGCTTATAAAGCCTAATGATGATCTTTTAAAACTGATTTCGGTATTTAGAATTGCCGACCTTTTTGATTGTGAACAAAGATAAATACGAGAAAATTGATGAATAACGACATACCTAATTTTGAAGGCTTTGATAGCGAACCAGATGAAATGAGCCGTAGCGCTCATAAACGTGAGGCTCAGGCTGTCAGAAAATTAGTAGAAGAAGTAGCCGGTTTGGGAGATCAAAGTTTTGCTAAATTGGTATTACCTTCTGACGTACGTGAAGCCATAAGTGTGGCCAGAAAATTAAGGCCGCGAAGCGATGAAAAGAGGCGGCAGTTGCAGTATGCGGCTAAACTTATGCGTGATTATTCTGATATTGATTTAAAAAAGCAGCTTTCATTATTGGGGGCTTCTTCCAAAGAAGATCCTGACGTCATGCGTTATGAAAAACTGCGCAGTGAGCTTATCAATAGCGGTGTAGAAACAATAAATACTTTATGTCAGCTGTGTAAAGAGCTTGATCGTAACAAATTACGCAATTTGGTAAAAAAAGCAAAAGAAGAAGCTTTAAAAGTTGAAAACGGTGAAGAAAAACCTGCAGCTCGTCAGCTATTTAAATTTTTAAAAACAGAAATCAAAAAAGCCGGGATCAAAGTCCCGGATACTTTAATTTCCTAGTTAGGATTTGGTGCCTCCGACAGTTATTGAGTCAATCTTGAGAGTCGGAGTGCCGATACCGACAGGTACGCTTTGTCCAGCTTTTCCGCATACACCTATTCCTTTATCAAAAGACAGATCGTTCCCTACCATGGAAACTTGCTTCATGGTTTCGGGACCATTGCCTATCAATGTAGCGCCTTTGATTGGGGCGGTAATTTTACCGTGTTCGATAAGGTAAGCCTCGGAGGTGGAGAATACGAATTTTCCTGAGGTAATATCTACCTGTCCGCCTTTGAAATTGACTGCATAAATTCCTTTGTCCACTCCTTCGATAATTTCATTTTTATCATAGTCTCCGGGTAACATGAAAGTGTTAGTCATGCGGGGAATAGGCAAACAGTTATAGCTTTCACGTCTGCCGTTGCCTGTTGGTTGTGTTTTCATAAGTATGGCATTTTGTCGATCCTGCATGTACCCTTTGAGGATCCCGTTTTCAATTAATACATTACGCTGCGTTTTATTACCTTCATCGTCGATAGATTGTGATCCTCTGCGTTCTGCCATAGTTCCATCGTCTACGATTGTGCAAGCTTTTGAAGCAACCTGAGTGCCTATTTTTCCTGTGAAGTTTGAACTGCCGGTACGATTGAAATCTCCCTCGAGTCCGTGACCGACAGCTTCATGGATTAATACTCCTGGCCATCCTGAACCTAAAACTACGGTCATATTGCCGGCAGGGGCCGGTATTGCTTCAAGATTTAATGCAGCTACTCGAACTGCCTCACGGGCAATGTTTGCCAAATCTTCTTCTTTGGTGATGCGATCTAGCATAAAAGCTCCGCCGGCAGCCCCGAAACCTTGCTCACGATTGCCTTTTTGTTCAAGAGTTACACTGGCAGATAGCGAAACAATCGGTTTTATATCACAGGATATTCTGCCATCGCTGTCGGCGATTAAGATTACCCTGTATGTGCTGGATAATGCGGCAATAAATTGCTTGACTCTTGGATCTGCCGCTCTTGCAAGAGCATCTATACGTTCCAATGCTTTGATCTTTTGTTCTCTGGGTATACTGAGAATAGGATCATTTGCATCATACAGAGGTTTTGTTTTGATGTTATTTAAAGAAATTCTTCTTGGGTTAACGCTCTCTTGAGAAATGGAGCGGGCTGCAAGACAGGCTTCCTTTAAAGAAGCGGCATCCAGTACGTCGCTGTATGAAAATCCTGTTTTGCCTCCCAACACGGTTCTTACGCCGACACCTTGAGAAATATCGAAGGATCCGCCTTTAATAATTCCTTCTTCCAAGAAAAAACTTTCAGAAGAGACCCGTTCGAAGAACAAATCTCCGAAGTCCATTTTTCGTTCATGCAAAAGAGCCAGAGAAGATTCTATTATCTTACTGTCAATATCTGAATTTTTGAACAGAATGTTTTTTGTCTGTTCTTGAATATTCATTGTCTTTCTCCGTTGAAAATTCCGATCTCTTGAGAGAGTAGTAATTCTGAAGTTTCGTAAAGAGGCAATCCTATCACCGAACTTGCTGATCCATTGATCGAGCGTATGAGAAAAGCGCCTTTCCCCTGGATGGCATAAGCCCCTGCTTTATCCAATACTTCTTCGCTGTCAGCGTAAGCTTTTAAAATTTGTTCTTTAAAATTACCGAACGTTACCTGAGTTTGTATACATTTTTGTTTGATATCGTTACGAAGTAATACACATATTCCGGTACATACTTCATGGGTACGATTGTTTAACAATTTCAGAAATTCAAAAGCTTCGTTGTGATCACGCGGTTTCCCCAAGATCCTTCCTGCATACGTTACTATGGTATCTGCAGATAAAATGGTAGCATCCGGATAATTTTTTTGTACTGCAAGAGCTTTTTCCAGTGAAAGTCTTAAAACCAAACTCTTGGGATCTTCATTTGGATGAATGCTCTCATCTGTATTTGGTATTGCTATTTGAAAATCATTTGTAAGTCTTGAAAGCAGTTCACGACGACGGGGAGAGCCTGAGGCCAGGATTAAATTATTTTTTTTCCGGATCATTGGAGATTGTGCCGCTTATATTTGATACAAAAAAATTGAACAGCGGGCATAGCGGTAACCATAGCAATCCCATCAGTAAAGAGGGCATAAGAAAGTTGGTTTCGTAATTAGTTTGCATGATCACATGTGCTAACCAATATCCGCCTATTCTTACTATTAGAGAACAAAGACTTATGGTAAGAGCTTGCTGCCACAGTTTATATTTTGAAAAAGCAGAAAATTGTGATGATATCAGGTATACCTGAGCGCATAGCGTAAGAGCATTGATACCAAGAGGGGCGCCAATTAAAAGGTCGATGACAAAACCTGTCAACCAAGCAAGCTCAAGACAGATGTTTGAGCCTACTATCGTTGCGAAGAAAATCATTACTATAGCCGCAAAATCGGGACGATTTTCGTCTATAAATGGTGGCAATGAAGCTATTTGCAAGATCACCGCTACCAATAAAAAGGGGAGCAGTAACAACAAAGGAGAATGTGTTTCTTTGTTTTTACTCATCTTTCACCTTTTCCTGTTCTGAATGCTCTGTTTGGATGTGAGCTTCTTCCGTAGACATGGATTCTATTAATTTTTTGATACGATCTCGCCTTAATACTATTTTCCCGTCAGTTGCTTCTTTTGGTGTACCCAATCCTACTTCGTCGTCACCGTTTCCGTGATACCACAACAACAGAACATAGCGCATTGTAGTTGAGTCAACAGCAGGTTTGGCTTTAATAAAAGCAAAAGGTTGGGATTCTGAAAAACCAACCGATGTTACTGTAGCAACTGGGTACCCTTCCGGGAAAACTCCGCCTAATCCAGATGTTACTAAAGTGTCGCCGACTTTGAAATCAGTACTGCGGGGGACATTGTTGATCAACAGTTCATCATTGCCGTTATCTCCTGCAGCTATTGCCCTTACCTGATTTCTTGTGTTTATTACCGGTACAGCACTCAGATTGTCAGTTAGCAATAACACCCTTGAGAAGGCATAATTTACGGATATAACCTGACCTACTAATCCTGTATCAGTCATGACCGGCATCCCTACGTATACACCTGAGCCGGTACCGCGATTAATAACGACACGACGTTGGTAAAGATCTGCTGCAACATCCACCACTTCAGCAAAAAGGCGCTTGGAAGTCTTCCTAACGGGAGAATTAAGCATGCGCCGCATAGCTTCATTTTCGGATTCCAATGATTTTAAGCGAAGAATATCAGCTCTTTGCATGAAGTTTTCTGCTGACAATCTTTCGTTTTCTTTAATCAGCTCGCTGCTACTTTGCAGATGACTTGAAACCATTTTTGATACTTTATGCGGAGAATCGGCTAATGCCAAGATTGGATACAGCGCGGTCTCCAGATAGTATCTGGCATTACTCAGGGTCTTTGAACTCATATCCACGGCGATTAAAGCTACGGATATTAATACCAATACTAAAAAGCGTATATGGATCAGTAAATCTTTGAGTTCTAATCTTTTGATCAAATCAGGGTCCGAGGAAAATGCTGTAAAAGCTGTGAAACAGCAGGGATCCTGTGGAGAGGATCCCTGTTCTATTGATTAATATTCAGTCAAAAATTTCGCTGTCTTGAGCGTCGTACATTTCTAATGCTTTTCCGCCGCCGCGAGCTACGCAAGTTAGAGGATCGTCTGCAATAAGAACCGGAATTCCGGTTTCTTCACGCAATAATTTATCAAGGTTGTGCAACAAAGCACCGCCGCCTGATAATACCATTCCGTGCTCATATATATCTGCAGCCAATTCAGGAGGAGATTTTTCCAGAGCAGTACGCACTGCGTTGACTATACCCTTAATAGGATCGGACAGAGCTTCAAGAATTTCGTTGGAATTAAGAGTGAAAGAGCGAGGAACACCTTCGACTACAGAGCGACCTCTTACAACTTCTTCGTGCATTTCTTGCTCGGCATAGGCCGAACCTATTTCCATCTTGACTTTCTCTGCTGTGGCTTCACCTATTTCGTAACGTTTGGTATTGCGCACATAATCGATGATAGCCTGATCAAAACGATTTCCACCTATACGTACTGAACTTGAATAGACTACGCCGTTTAATGAAATGACGGCAACTTCAGTTGTACCGCCGCCGATATCAACAATCATGGAGCCTGTTGCTTCGGAGACAGGCAAACCGGCACCTATGGCTGCGGCCATGGGTTCTGTGATGAGAAAAACTTCACTGGCACCGGCTCCTTCAACCGATTCACGTATAGCGCGTCTTTCTACCTGGGTAGCACCGCAAGGAACACAAACCAACACACGTGGTGACGGTTTGAACGGGAAGAAATGAGATCCGGTCAAAACTTTATCTATGAAGTATTGCAACATCTTTTCGGTATATTGAAAATCTGCAATTACACCGTCTTTCATCGGACGTATAACTTCAATATTGTCAGGATTTCTTCCCAGCATTTCTTTGGCTGCCCTGCCTACAGCGCCTACTTTTCGCTGAGCACCGCCGTTGCTGTCTATTTTGACGGCAACCACAGACGGTTCATTAAGAACAATGCCTTTGTTTTTTACGTAAACCAGGGTGTTGGCAGTTCCCAGATCTATTGAAAGATCATTTGAAAACATGCTGCGTATTTTTTTGAACATTTGAGTCGGAGCCTACAGGTGCGACACGGTTTTTACGCGTCTGAAACAAGAGAAATTTTTAGACGAGAGTATAACACACAAGGTGGGTAGCTATACGTTAAGAGACATGTCCGTAATGCTTAAAACGGACATGCTTAAGATATGAGAATTCTCCTTTATCTTGTAACAATAAAGGAGATAAAAACATGTCAAATCAGAACGGGATATCGTCGTTCATTGTCATGGCTGGTTCCTCTGGTTCTGCTACAGGGGTAGTCGCCTGAGGCTGAGCAACAGGCGGTTGTTGCCCGTAAGCAGAATTTTGAGGGTGAGCATAACCAGAATTGTCGTAAGCGGATCTTTGATTCCCTTTTTGAAATTGATTGCCGCTTCCTCCGTAAGGTTGTGCGTTACCGTAAGTTCCGGAGGATGAACCGTAAGCAGACTGATTTTGCTGACTGCCGTATGATTGTCCGTAGTTGTTTGATGAGACATTAGCGTTTGCCGGAGCACGTCCCAACATCTGCATTTCATCAGCTACGATTTCTGTTATATAACGTTTTTGGTTGTCTTTGTCCTGATAGGAACGGGTACGGAGTTTGCCTTCTATATAAATTTGTGATCCTTTATGCAGGTATTGTTTGGCAATGTCGGCCAGTT
>CABQMD010000005.1 GCA_902465145.1 uncultured Succinatimonas sp.
AAAAGCATTCAATACTTCAATCAGAAGATTTCCCAACAATTGTTTGTCTTCACTGTTGGGATTTGAAAGCAAAGCTTATCTGCAATCACAAAATGGTGCCGCCGATGCACCGCAGATAGCATTCTGAGTTTTAAGGCATGGCACAAATACAAAAAATATTACGGCTCTTTATATCAATAGTCGCCTGCTTTTTTCTTTTGCAGACGACTAGCTCTTTTGCAAACGCGAATACTACCGAAAGTTATTCCGTAGACACGATTTCAAATCCAAGACTAAAAAACTTTAATTTTCATGTCAGCGATCCTGATTCGTTACTGTCGCAAAACACAGTAGACTACATCAATTCAAAGCTTTCATCTCTCGAACGCGAAACCGGGATCCAAAGCGCCGTGATCATGTTACCTTTCATAGGCAACAATAACATTTTTGAATTCTCTCAAAACTTATTCCGTTCATGGGGATTAGGTAACAAAGAACAAAACAACGGCTTATTGATAGTTTATGTAGATGATCAGCATTTGATACGCTTCCACACAGGATATGGTCTTGAAGGAGCTTTGCCAGACTCCATATGCAAACGCATCCAAATAAACGACATGATCCCTTTTTTTAAACAAGGCGATAGGGATTCCGGAATGAAGGCCGGGATTGATGCAGTCTGTCTGTATTTATCGGATACGAATGCATTGCCAAAGAGTGAACCGAAGCCCTCGTCCAATGATGATGATGACGATTTTGAGCTTACCCTGTATACAGTTATCGGAACCATCATCGTAATTTTATTAGGTGCAGGCGGAGTGATCGTTTACAACATCTTTAGAAAATGTCCAAACTGCGGGAAACGCGGAACGTTAAAAACGATAAAAGAAAAAGAAATAACAAAACGTAAAAGAGATTTTCTTTATGTCACCAAAAAATGTACACACTGCGGATATGAAATCGTACTTAAATATGATGTAACAGGGCAGGACAACGACAGTAACGGGAACTCAGGAAACGCAGGTTCATCAGGCGGCGGATACGGAGGCGGCAGTTCAGGCGGCGGCGGAGCCGGCTCTCACTGGTAAAAAACAATTAGGCAACGTGTATGGGTATTCTATGAAAATTAGCAAAAAATTTATTCCCATTTTTTTAGCATCGTTAATTCCACTTGCACAGGCATCAGCAGATCAAGCATCTGCGCTATATGATAAATATGAATACAGCTTAAAGCACGATGATTTAAACGGGGCATACGATGCTTTAAATCAACGCCGTCAGTTAGATGATAAAAATCTAAAATACATCTACGATGAAGGAGAATTTTTACTTCAATACTCAAACGATCAAGGGTACACAAAAGAGCTTATTGAGACCGGGCTAAAAATAGCCAAAGACAACAAAGACAAGTATTGGATCCCGCGTTATCTTGAAATATTAGCAGGAATTTTGTTCCAAGAAGGTAACATACAACAAGCTTACGACACAGGAATAGAAGCCTACTCTTCTCTTAAAGGTGAACATGACGATGAAGAGCTTTCCGATATATGTCAATTGTTAATAGGAATATGTACCTCGCTTGAGAAAAACGACGAAGCGCTCAAATACGGTCTGCAAGCTTTGAATATCCGCCGCTCGGTACTTGGTAATAACCAAGTCAAGACAGCAAGTACTCTAACTGCTTTAGGTCTTGTTTATCTCAACAATAACGATTACGAGCATGCACACTTTGTTTTGAACGAAAGTGAACAAATATATAAACGACTGGGGATTGAAGACGAAACCAACGTAAACAATCAGGGTGTTCTTGCTTTTGCCCAACAACACTTTGCTGATGCCTACAAATTACTCTCAAGAGCACTTGATCTTACTAAACAAAAATTCGGCAATAAACACAGCAAACTTATAGGGATCTTAAAAAGTTTAAGTGTAACGTCAGAAAGGCTAAACAATTATGATGAAGCTACTTCCTATATAAAAGAAGCATACGACATCGCCTCATCGATATACGGCAAAGAACATCAGATTTGTGCCGAATTGCTTTGCGAACAGGGATTATTAGCAAACAAAAGAAAGTTCTACGGTGAGTCCATGAATAAATTCACCGAGGCCTTGAAAATTTACGACAATCTTTTTGGAGAAACATCACAAAATTCGCAACAAACCCTCATATCAATGTACCGTTGCGCCTGTGACATTGTTGTTTCAAATGCGACAAAAGATATTCAAATTGCAAAAGACTTCATGTCGGACAAATACTTCACACTAAGAAATGAAGGAGACGATCCTTTGTATTTGCTCGCTTTCGGACAATGGCATATGAACAATGCCGCATGTATCTTCGACTATATTCCCACTGTCATAAATGATGACGTAAAGATTTTATTAAGTGCAGATAAAACCTCTATTCAAGAAATTCGAAGTTCAGATTTAAACAACTTCACAGTTTCAATTATCAGAAACAAACAAATTCATGACGAATTACTGAATCTTCTGAAGTAATTTTTTCTTGCAAGTTCACCTCAAGGAGGACATATGCGTATTCTGCTCATGATATTAGTCTTTGTGTTTTCCATGCTGTGTACCCCTTTATATGCACATGCCGCATCCTGGTCTGTATTTGTTTACATGTGCGGAAGTGATCTTGAAACTAATTACGGTGCTGCTACATTAGATATCGAAGAAATGCTTAACGCAGAACCTTCTGACGAAATAACGGTGATCATACAAACAGGAGGCGCACAGCAATGGCAAAACTTCGAGATCTCATCAAATAAAATCTCACGTTTTATCTTAAAAAATGGTGAACTTTCCAAATTATCCGAATTACCTCAAGCCAATATGGGCGACGGACAGACTCTTTATGAATTTATAAAATTTTGTCAGAAAAACTATGCAGCAGATCATCAGGTATTGCTGTTTTGGGATCACGGAGGAGGGAGCGTTTTCGGATTTGCAAATGATCAAAATTTCAATTTTGATTCTATTTCTCTATCTGAATTCAGAAACGCCCTTTCTTCGGTTTACGGCGACAACGTAAAAAACAAACCTTTTGAAATCATAGGGTTCGATACCTGTCTTATGGCTACGGTAGATACGGCAGCAAGCGTGGAACCTTTTGCGCACTACATGGTTGCATCTCAGGAAGTGGAACCCGGCAACGGTTGGCAATACACACTGTGGTTAAATTCACTGGCAGAGAATACTGACCAAAGCGCCATACAATTAGGAAAAAATATGTGTGACGCCTATTTTGAAGGTTGTAAAGAAGCAGATACACAGGAAGCTGCAACGCTGTCTTTAGTTGACTTAAATCAAATATCCCCGATGCTCAAAGCATGGAATATTTTTGGCATGTACGCTTTAATGCAAGCATCAGAAGACGACGGTTTTTATGCGGCGATAGGTCGCGCCGCATCTCGTTCAGAAAATTTTTCCAACTCAAAAAGCGGCGGTTACTCCAACATGGTTGATATGGGAGATTTCATAACACGTGTATCCGATGCTTCGCAAGAACGACATCCAGCTGCCGATGAAATGCTCAAATATCTTCAGGACGCCGTTGTGTACCAAGTAAGCGGACCGTCTCACCATGCATCAGGACTTTCATGCTATTACCCTTTCGATGCAGATGAAAACAGTTACGGCATGATGCTTGAAAATGGTTTGATTAATTCATTCGTTCTCACTTACGGACTGCAACACGGATTTATAGACGGGGATACGGCAAATTCCATACTTGAAGAAATAACGGATAATGACGAAAACAATACGTCATCGATTCAATCGAATTCTTTACCGCAGCAACAAGTCCCGCAGGACAATGCAGTCAATTTTATTGCAAACGCAGTTAATCACGGGATCAATTCTGCCCTGCAAACTCTGTTAAATCAAAGACCTGAAGCCGGACAAGATCCTATCTCTTTCATTCAAGGCTTAGTTAATTCCAACGTATCGGTGATTGCACAATCCATAAAACCGATGGAGAAACTCGATATAAGTTCCCTTGAAGACACCCCAGTAGAACTTATTGAAAAAAAAGACGGTTCACCTGCTTTGGAAATGAAAATAGCAGCAGATGCTCTTAAGTACATAGATTCCGTGCGTTTCTACCTTGCGACTCTCAGCTCAAACAATGAAGTTACCGTTTTCGGCGACGACATAGACATGGATCAGGATTGGGATAACGGTATTTTTCGTGACAATTTCAACGGCACGTGGCCTGCCTTGGACGGGCATATAGTGTTTTTGGAAACAACGGCAGATCTTGAAGATTACAACTATTATTCCATTCCCGTGATCTTAAACGGGATCAAATCGAACATTGAAGCCTTGTACGATTTCAAAGCAGAAAAATACGTGGTATTAGGAGCAAGAAGAATAAATCCAGCAGGAATGCCTGATAAAAATCTGATCAAGCTTAAGTCAGGGGACAAAATCACTACTTTAATGCAAAAGATGAACAACGGTGAACAGGATACTTCGGAAGTACAAGTCGAAACCTTTGCCTTAAGCAAAAATTGGGAACTTAATGATCAAGAACTGCCTGATGGCACCTATGCCTACATGTTCAGCATGTCTGATATTCAAGGAAACGAAGCCCTGTCCGACGTTTCTTTCATAAAAATAAAAGGAAGCGACATCACTTACGGAGAAATGTGATAAAAAACAGCTTCTGAAAAACATGAGCAATTACATCCTTCTTCCTGCCACAAAAAGAAGGATGTAAATCTTGGAGAAGATACTGATTGCTATCAGTCTGCATGTCAAAGCATTCTTAATGTTAAAATCTGCACGTAAAACTGAGGTAATTATGGCAATCCGTGAAATAGTTATTTTTCCCGACGAAAGACTAAGACTGTCAAATTCAGAAGTATCTGAATTCGGTCCGAAACTAAAATCCCTTACTGACGACATGTTTGAAACAATGTATGCCGAAGAGGGTATAGGCCTTGCAGCTCCGCAAATAGGTATAAATCAAAGATTGGTAGTAATCGATATTCCCGATGACAACGGCAAACAAGGCGAAAACCAATTGATCATGGTCAATCCAGAAATCACTGCCGTATCCGATAATCAGATTGAATCTGAGGAAGGTTGCCTGTCAGTTCCTGGATATCAGGATAAAATCAAACGTTTTGACAAAGTTTCAGTGTCCTTTCAGGATATTGAAGGCAATCGTCACTCTATGGAAAATGTCGAGGGACTGCTTGCCATTTGCATGCAACACGAAATAGAGCATCTTTCGGGAAAACTTTTTATTGACCACCTTTCAAGACTAAAGCGTGATCGTTTAAAAAAGAAATTCGGAAAAATTCTTAAAGACAGACAATCTTCCAAAGAATAAGAGGTTTTCCGTGGATCAAAAAATCATTTTTGCAGGCACTCCAGACTTTGCAGCAGTAAGTTTAAAAGCATTGCTTGATGCCGGCATACAACCGTGTGCCGTATACACAATGCCAGATCGACCGGCAAAACGCGGCCATCACCTGACCCCTTCACCCGTAAAAGAACTGGCATTACAACACGGGCTTGAGGTACGCACCCCTGAAAACTTCAAATCTGAAGAAGAGTTATGCTTGTTTGAGGAACTGCATGCCGATCTCTGTATCGTAGTAGCTTACGGTATGATCCTTCCTGAACGTATTCTCAAAGCACCGAGACTCGGATGTATAAACGTACACGGATCACTGCTTCCAGCTTACCGCGGTGCTGCTCCGATCCAACGTTCTTTACTAGACGGATGCGATAAAACCGGCGTTTCCATCATGCAACTTGTAAAAAAACTTGATGCAGGGGATGTTTTTATCAGTGAAAGTTTACCTATAGACAAAAAAGATACCTCAGGAACACTTTTTGACAAACTGGCCAAATTAGGGTCTCAAGCCTTACTTAAATATTTGGGTCCGATTTTAGCAGGAACAATCCATGCCATTCCGCAGGATGAAAGCAAAGCCACCTATGCCGAAAAAATCACAAAGGACATGGCTCCGCTGAATTTTTGCCAAAGTGCGGCAGAACTTGATCTGTTAATCCGCGGTCTTAACCCGTGGCCAATTGCAACGGCAACTCTTGACGGAATATGCTACAAAATTTTTGAAGCAGTTCCTGTATCAAGTGGAATACATAAACACCCAGGAGAAATTTTGTCATTTGGCAAAGAAGGCATAGAAATAGCCTGCTCCGACGGTTCTCTCATGGTAAAACTCCTGCAATCACCTGGCAAAGGTCGAGTAAATGCGGCTGATTTTGCCAGATCTTGTCCGCAGAAATTCGAGGGAAAGAGTTTTGACTGCAACTGTTCTGCATCTTAAAAAAAATACATCCATTCATCTGCCCACAAAACAAACTAAACACGCGGTCAAACGCAGTGCGCCGGGAAAAACCAAAACAGTTACCGGTTCTGCCACGCGCGCTGCGGCTGCTATGGCGGTTGTAGCTGTTGAAAATGGGAAATCTCTTACCCGTACTCTGCCTTTATACCTGCAGAATATGGATCCAAGAGATCGTTCCTTGGTTCAGGAAATTGTTTACGGAACCTTAAGGCACCGTCGTCTTCTTTCAGAAAGACTGAAAAAACTTCTGGATCACAGCATCACTAAACGTTTTGAAAACAGCAGAGCCTTGTTGCTGTGTGCTCTTTATCAAATCGTTTTTACAAGGATACCTTCACATGCTGTTGTGGCTTCAACAGTAGGGGCCTGTCAACTGTGCAAATGCAAAAACATGACCGGCATGGTAAACGCTGTATTACGTCGTTTTCTAAGAGAAAAAGCTGAACTGAATGCAGAAGAAACAACACTAGAAATTCTCTATTCAGTTCCAGACTGGTTTTATAATAATTTAGAAAAGAACTACCCTGCCGAACTTGAAAACATACTAAAAGAACAAAACAAACATGCGCCGCTTTGGATTAGAGTCGAAAGTTCGAAAATAAGCGTAAACGACTATATTTCCGTACTAAAAGACAAAGGCATCGAATACCAAAAAAGTAATAATGCCAGTGACGCTCTGATGCTTTTATCCCCGGTAAATACCGATGAATTACCTCTTTTCAACCAAGGAATGGTCAGCGTACAAGATGTTTCGGCCCAAATGGCAGCACCGTTGCTCGAACCAAAATCTGGGGAGAAAATACTAGATGCCTGTTGTGCACCCGGAGGTAAAAGTGCGCAACTGATGAATCTTTGTCCTGACATTAGGCTGATTTGTGCTGATTGCGACAATGAACGTCTTAATTCCGCAAAAAAAAATTTTCAAAGACTAAAGCGTGATCCAAAATGCATTGTCTGCGACTTTACTTCCAATAATGATCTTGCTCTGCTTGGAAAAGATTACGACAAAATCCTTTTAGACGCACCTTGTTCCGGTACCGGAGTGATCAGACGTCACCCTGATATCAAATGGCTTAGACGAGCCAAGGACATAGATACCCTGACCGCAACTCAGGCTGTCATGTTGGATCATGCTCTGGCCTTATTAAAAAAGAACGGTATTTTAGTCTATTCAACCTGCTCTATACTCAAAGAAGAAAACGAAGAACAAGTTAAGTCTTTCCTGGCACGCCATTCAAACGTCGAATTATTACCTTTTGACAATCACGGAACTATGACAGGATTTAGACAGCTTTTACCAGGAGATGACGGAGGAGACGGTTTCTTCTACGCACGTTTTATAAAGAAAAACTGATTTTTCCGTTCTAATAATTATGAAAATCATCATTCTGGGAGCTGGGTACGTAGGAACAGAACTTGCTACCTACCTTGCTAATTCAGGTCATGCCGTAACCTTGGTGGATACCCCTTCTGCAGAACTGGATCGCATTGCCCTTCGCATAGATCTGCGTGTTGTTCAGGGTAATCCTTCATCTCCTGTAGTACTTCGCAATGCCGGTGCTGAAAATACGGAGCTCCTGGTTGCTGCTACGGCTGATGATGAAGTTAATATCACGGCATGTTCCATAGGAGCTTTTCTTTTTCATATTCCTCGTCGCATTGCCCGCATCCGCTCATCAGACTATTTACAAGAAGCCGATGAAATTTTCGGGGATCACGGTATTCCCATAGATCACGTAATTTGCCCAGAACACATAGCCACAGATGACATAACCAGACTCATTGACTTGCCGGGAGCTTCAGCCGTATCGGTATTTTTTTACGGTATGCTCACCGTGGTATCGGCTAAATGTCAATTAAATGGAAAACTGATAGGGCACGCATACAGCGAATTTGAAAGTTATGAAAACAAAGCCGCTTTGTTATCTGTTTTTCGAAACGGCAAATATTTGGACGGATTCCGTAGAGAATTCATTGCTCCTGACGACGAAGTTTTTTTCTGCTGCCAAACCGAAAGAGCCTTAAGTCAACTTTCTGCTTTAAAACCGCTGCACGGAGGCGGACGTGAAATTGCCATTGCCGGAGGTACTCACGTGGCAGATGCTTTGGCCGTCAGACTATCAGAACGTTTTCGTGTGAAATTGATAGAACCCAGTCCCGATCGGGCATTGCGCATTTCCGACAGACTCTACGGTTCAGAGGTTGAAATTTACAACGCTGATCCTACAAGTCTTGAATTCATGAATGAAGAACAACTCCAGCGCTCGGATATTTTTATTGCGGCTTCACCCAGCGATGAAAGTAACATTATGGCTTCCATGCTCATGCACAGATTACACAATGTAAGATCCATGGCCATAATAAGAGGCGAAGGATACAACCGTCTTGCAGAAAATACCGCAAGTGAAATAGACACAGTCGTAACACCTAACGAAGCTACCGTATCTGCACTGCTCTCCAACATACGTCAAGAGGGAGTTGAAAACATGCGCCTATTCCGCAGAGGACAATCAGAAGCAGTCGAATTGGTAATTGAAGGATCTCATTTTTCAAGCAGAGTGATCGGACGTAAACCTGCAGAACTTTCTTTACCGTCAGGAACTAATATGGGGCTGGTATTACGAAATGAACGCGTCATCCGCCCTGATGACAATTTCAAATTCCAAGAAGGCGATCATGCATTGTTTTTTCTAAATGATCAAAAGCAAGTGCGCAAATTGATACGCTATTTCAGACCGCGAGCATTTTGGATCCCTAAATGGTAGTAAATTTCAGACTTGTGGCAAAATTGCTCGGACCAGCTTTATTGTGGTTCGGTATAAGCGCACTTATACCTGCCGTCTACTCACTATTTTCACATATGCGTGCTTTTATGCCTTTTGTTTTATGTGCATTAACCGCATTGGGACTCGGATTTATCTTTAATAAGATCGGGAAAAAAAATACAACCACACCTTCAATACGAGAGCTCTTTGTTTTTACGGTGGTACTGTGGGTCTGTACAATTTGTACAGCTGCACTGCCATTTATGTTGACCCTTAAAGATTTTTCTTTTGCCAAAGCTTTATTTGAAAGCGCTTCAGCTTTATCTACCACAGGAGCCACTGTCATAGACAATTTGGATCTTAATCCTAAGCCTATTCTATTATGGCGTTCAATGCTACAGTTCATTGGCGGAATAGGTTTCGTCGTTATTGCTGTAGCAGTACTTCCAAGCGCATCTATGGGAGGCATGAACCTCTTCAAAACCGAATCATCTTCTTTTGACGGCAGAAATAAGATCACTCCTCATGTCAAAACCATGGCCGGCGGTTTTTTGATTTGGTATCTAATGATGCTTTCTCTTTGCACTTTCTTCTATATTTTAGGAGGTTTTGATTTCTTTTTGGCTCTGAATACCGCCATGTCTACAGTTTCCACAGGCGGAATGATGCCTATAGATTCATCTATGAATATAGTCTCTCCGTTTATCCAATATACCGCTATGGTGTTTATGCTGCTGGGAAGTCTGCCTTTCATGTTGATTTTAGGTTCCATATCTGGAAACTTCTTTAATTTACTAAAAGATGATCAAGTCAGAGGTTTTCTGTGTTTCATTGTAATTACTGCACTGCTGGTGGCTTTTTCACTTATATATGCAGACGATTACTCCTTGGAACGAGCTTTACGTACGGCTTTTTTCAATGTAATTGCCGTAATTTCTACCACAGGATTCAATTTTGAAGATTTTACTGAATGGAATAACTTTGCATCCATACTCTTCTTCATGATCCTTCCTATAGGAGGATGTTCAGGATCTACTTCAGGAGGAATTAAATTCTTCAGATTGCAAATATGTTATTCACTTATGAAAGCACAATTTCAAAAAGCCATACATCCTCATATGGTAGCTCAGCCAAGATTTAACGGAAAAACCATTGATAACGACACGCTCTATTCTGTAGTAACATTTTTGGTGGCTTATTTTTTAGTTGCTTCAATTTCGGCCGCGGCCACAACTTTTTTCGATCTTAATATATTAGATGCCATTTCCGGCACATTAAGCTGTCTTTCCAATATTGGACCTGCAGTCGGTGTCTTACTGACACCTTCCACTACATTTTCGGCATTATCAGATCCTCTACTGCTCATTTTTTCCTTTGATATGATACTAGGAAGATTAGAGATCCTCCCGGTGTTACTGTGTCTTACCAGAATGTTCTGGAGAAATTGACAGCTAATCACTATTTTTTAAGAAAATTTTAGTCAAAAATATTATGTTAAACAATTGGATAAATGAAGCCCGTCCCCGAACTCTGATCCTTGGTGCCGCCAACTGTGCACTAGGTTGCGCTTTGGGATTCTATTACGGAAGCGTTAACTGCTATACTCTCACCACCGCATTTTTTACCGTGATCACAGGCATGTTATTACAAGTGGTGGCAAACTTCGCCAATGATTACGGCGATGCTTACCGTCATGCCGACACACCAGATCGTTTAGGACCTGTCAGAGCAGTAATGTCAGGAGCCATATCAATTTCTCAATTACGCAAAGGCATGGCTTTAGTGATTTTATTATGCGCCTGTACAGGAGTCATTGCCGTAGGTATGGCTGTAGGAAATGATCTTCAGCTTTTATCATGGTTTATTTTTTTAGGAGTTCTTTCTATTCTTGCAGCTCTCTTCTATACCCTTGGTATGGCATACGGGTATAAAGGTTTGGGAGATCTGTTTGTATTTTTATTCTTCGGTGTAGTTGCAGTTACCGGATCACAAATGCTAATCACGGCAGCCAGTAATAACGGCACAGATTTTTATCCTGATACTTTTTTTCTTTCTCTAAGTCTTGGAGCAAGTTCTGTCATGGTTTTGCATGTAGCCGCAATGCGTGATATTGAAGAAGATCGCATCCACGGAAAAAAAACCTTAGCAGCACGTTTGGGACCTGCTCTTTCATGCATCTATCTGGCCATTATGTTCACGGGGACCGTTGCTTTTTCTGCCACAGCTTGCCTTTTATCTCATAAAGCATGGGAGTTGGTGATCATTGGAATGTCTCTCATTCCTCTTTTTGCATCGACTGCACGAACCATAAGATATTCAAAAGATGGAAAACGTATCGCACCTGAACTTAAATATACTTCGCTTGGAAGCGGAATACATGCTTTGGCTTGGATCTTGGTGTTGATACTAGATTTTTGGGTATATTTTTAACATCATCTATTCAAATACATGCTCAATTAACAGACAACACTGTCGTATAATGCTTGCGCAGTTTTATCTTTGACAATCTTCCCCTGCTGGGATCTATCGAGAAAAATCTTTCTAATGGTCCCTCTTGCTGACTGCTAAAGTAGATTATTTACTCAGCTACTAGCCTTCAAAATGTATGTCATTGGCAGTCAGTATGAGAAACCTGCCGGAGATTGTGGAGAAAAACTTTTCCACTCTTATCCTGAGTCCTGAGGAATAATTCAACTGTAAGGCTGCGCGTTAATTTTCCATTTCACCCGGAGCCTTCAATGCTTTTCAACGATCCAGCGCTATCGGCACTTAAACAGCAATTTGTAAAAGAAAAAATAAAAAAAGAAGGTGTGGTCAAAGGTACTGACCGCGGCTTTGGATTTTTGGAAGCAGATCGGGAATCATATTTCATTTCTCCCGACGATATGCGCAATGTCATGCATGGAGATCGTATTCAGGCTTATATTGAAAGTGATGATCAGGGCAGACAACGAGCCAAACCGATAAAGCTGGTAGACAATTTTTTAAAACGCTTTATTGCACGTACGGTTCTATCTCAAGGAAAATTATCGGTACTTCCGGATCACCCGAATATACATTTCCGCATCACGGCAAAAGATCTGCGTCAAGACAAAAGTCTTCCGCTTACAAGTTCAGACTGGGTGGTTTGCAATCTTACTGCTCATGCATTAAAAAACGGACGCTTTGAAGCTGAAATTACCGAACGCATATGTGCCAAAGACGATCCGCAAACACCTTGGATTGTATCTTTGCGTCGCTATGATCTTCCTCTTTGCGAACCAGCAGACCGTGAATTCAAATTTTTAGAAAGTAATCTTCCGCGTATTGATCTTACAGAAATACCTTTCATCACCATAGACAGCGCTCATACAGAGGATATGGATGATGCCCTGTTCATCGAAAAAACAGAAAAAGGTTTCAAATTAAAGGTAGCAATCGCAGATCCTACCGGATATATAGATGAACAGTCAGATCTGGACACTTATGCAGCTCAAAGAGGTTTTTCAATTTATCTTCCGGGTAAAGATATCCCGATGCTTCCGCGTATCCTGTCACAGGATCTTTGCTCTTTGCGGGAAAATCAACCACGCCCAGCCTTAGTGGGATCCTTCTTTGTAAGCAATGACGGAGCTATAGACTTTTCTAAGAGCAGTTTTGAATTAGCTACTATAAAATCGCACGGGAAACTTATATACAACGATGTTTCAGACTATCTCGAACATAAAGAAAACACTTCTTTTACTCCATCTTCTGAAGTTGAAAAAGTTTTGCTCGATCTGGTAGATTTTACCCGTGTACGTGATAAGTACCGCTCAACTTATGCTGCTAATTTCAGAAATAAACCAGATTATGACTTTATATTAAATGCCGAAGGTGCTCTTGACCATATCGAAGTAAATCATCGACGCATAGCCAACCAAATCGTCGAAGAAAGCATGATCACTGCTAATGTCTGCGCAGGACAACTTCTGGCAGAAAAACTAAATTGCGGTATTTTCAATACCCACGCAGGTTTCGATAAAAAGAAAATTGCCGAATTAAAAGAATTGCTTGACAGTGAACACTGCCCTTATAAAGAACAAGATTTGGAAACAATAGAAGGCTATAACAGTATTCGCCGCTTTGCCCTGTCCACTGAAAATAATTATATGGACAGCCGTATACGCAAATTGCAAGAATATTCTCAAATCACCATAACCCCCGCACCGCATTTTGCCTTAGGTGTTGAAAACTACGCCACATGGACTTCGCCTATACGAAAGTACGGAGACATGATCAATCATCGCCTGTTAAAGAGCATTGCCGTAGGTACAACACATCCTAAACTTCCTGATGACAACACTTTATTCATGATGAATACCGCCAGACGCACTAACCGTATGGCAGAACGTGACGTTCGTGACTGGTTATATGTCGACTACCTTGAACCGGAAATCGAAAAACATACCATTTTCCAAGGAGAAGTATTTGATATCTCAAGAGGCGGAATGAGAGTCACTCTTGACGATAACGGAGCCATGATCTTTGTTCCTTTCAGCTTTATGAGTCCGGACAAAGAGTCACTGACACTGGACGGTGAACGCGGGATCGCTTTGAAAGGTACGGAAACAGTATTGAAATTAGGTGATCCCATTAAAGTTAAAATCATTACGGTGGACAAGGAAAATCGTTCCGCAACAGGAGCACCTGCAGAAAGTATCGGCGGCGTCATGCTACCTGATCCGTATGCAAAACGTGACCTTCCGCGTCGTCAGCCTTTACGTCAAAACCAAGGCAATCGCAACAACGATCAAGGACGTAACCACCGCTCAGATCATCACAAAGATCGCCGCTTTTTAAAACGTTAATATTCAAAAATTGACCTCCTCCCCATCATTTTTATGAGTGGAGGCGGTCAACCGTATGTTCTCCTTTATCTGAATAGATCAGCTCTTTTCTATTCCGCTTAACTTAAGCAACGCGTCAGTCGTCGGACGACGTCCTCTGAATGCAATATAAGCTTTCATGGCATCAACACTTCCGCCTACTGCCAAAATATAGTTCTTGAAATCGTCCCCTGCTGTTGAGTCAAACAATCCTTCATCCAAAAAACGCATAAAAGCATCGGCAGCCAAAACTTCAGCCCACTTATAACTGTAATAACCGGCTGCATAACCGCCTGCAAAAATATGTGTAAAGCTATTAGCAAACCGCCCGTCTTCGTATTGGGGTACCACAGACATACGCCGTTTTACCTCTTTTAAAATATCCAAGATCCTAGCGCCTTTACTCTTATCGTACTCAAGATGAATTCTCATATCAAAAACGGCAAACTCCAACTGTCTTAACATGGCCAGAGCAGATTCAAAATTTTTGGCATTTATCAGGGCATCCAATTTTTCCTTGGGCAAGGGTTCACCACTGCCGACTTCAGATGATAAAAACTTTAACACCTGTTCCTGCCAGGCAAAATTCTCGTTAAACTGAGAAGGAAGTTCTACGGCATCCCAAGGCACCCCATTAATTCCGGACACATCCGGTACATCTATTCTGGTCAAAAGTTGGTTCAAAGCATGACCGAACTCATGGAATACAGTTACAACTTCATCATGAGTAAGTTGCGACTCACGACCGTTAACCGGCGGGGTAAAATTGCATTCAACATAGGCAACTGGTAACTGTAAAGTACCGTCTCTGCGGTATCGTCTGGTCATACATTCATCCATCCAGGCTCCGCCCCGCTTTCCTTCTCTGGCATAGAGATCAAGAAAGAAAGAACCGATGCAACTGCCGAATTCATCATAAATATCGTAAAACTTAACTTCTGGGTCCCAAACATCCACCCCTAAATGAGGCCTGAAACTCACCTTATACAACCTGTGAGTACATTCAAATAATCCAGAAATTACTTTACTTACCGGGAAATAACGGCGTAAAGCTTCAGAATCATAAGCATACTTTTCAAGCCGCAATTTTTCTGAAAAATAAGCTAAATCCCACGGTTTCAAGTCATCTACTCCATGAGCTTTAGCATAAGCACGCAATTCCTCTACCTCACGACGTCCTTGATTTAATGATTTATCTGCTAAATCGTAAAGAAAAGTCAAAACCTCTTCCGGACTGGCTGCCATTTTGGTAGCCAAAGAATAATCCGCATAACTCCTGAATCCCAAAAGCAGAGCCAACTCATGACGCAATTTTAGGATCTGTTCCATGATCTGAGTATTATCCAACTCATCAGGATGTTCCCCTAATTCTGAAGCTCTGGTTTGATAAGCCTTGTAAATTTGTTCACGCAAACTGCGATTTTCTGCATAGGTTACAAACGGTCTGTAAGACGGGAAATCCAGAGTAAACACCCATCCTTCTAAATTTCGTTTATTAGCCTCTGATTTTGCTAAAGATCGCACACCGTACGGCAACCCGCGTAAATTATCTTCATCTTTTATTTGCAAAACATAACTGCGAGTAGCATCCAAAACATGATTGGCAAATGACGTTTCAAGACTGGATAATTCTGCATTAATTTCAGCATAACGATGCTGTTTTTCAGCAGTTAAATCCACACCGCTTAACACGAAATCACGTATAGAATTTTTGATAGCACGTTGTTGAGCCTTGGATAAAAGACTAAATGAATCATCTTTTTCGATAGTCTTCATCAGTTCAAACAATGGGCGATACTGTCCAATCCAACTTGAATAAGCAGAAACAATAGGCAAACAATCTTCGTATGCCTTTCGATACTCCGGAGTATCTTTTACACCGCTTAAATGTGATGCAATGCCCCATACTTTTGAAAAAGCATCATCAACTTCTTCCATAGGTGCTATGGCATTATCCCAAGTTGCATCTTTTTCGTGTTCTTTGCATACCCTTTCAACCGTCTCACGGCATTTGGCAATTGACTGTTCCACTGCTCTTTTAAGATGTTCTGGTTTGATCGCGGAAAATTTTGGTAATCCATAATGACTCAGTAATGGATTGTCTTCTTGTAATTCAGTCATGAATTCCACCTGATTTTTCTAGACTTATTCAAAAATACATGCCTGCATTAAAACAATGCATATCGCACGTCTGTCCGAAACCACGCATGATCTAAGGTTTTAAAATGACTCATTGCGCTGTGCTAAGATCTCATAAACTTTAACCTTTTTTAAATATGAATTGATCCTTATTTTTACGAAACAGGATCTAACAAAATTATGTCGGACAATAAAAAAATGATCCAACAGCGTTTGAATTCGCTGTTGTCTCTTATGACACGCGAACAATGCGACGCCGTTCTGATCGCTCACGATGACGAATATCTTTCGGAAGAACTTTCCGACGACTGTCAACGCATACGCTACCTCACAGGATTCACAGGTAGTGCCGGGATATGTACACTTGCACATCCAGATATATCTAAAATCGGACAGAATGATTTCAAACTTACAGAGAAAAAAACTGAGCATGTAAATTTGCAACGCTGTGCTGCTGTTTTTATTGATGGTCGTTATACAGTACAAGCTAAGAAACAACTTAATCCGGAATTATTCGATTCTTTTGTTATTACTGAATTAACTCCATCTGAATGGTTGTGCGCCGTTTTACCGCGCGGCTCTAAGGTCGGAGCAGATTTAAGCTGTCTAAGCTACCGCTTTTATGAACAGTTAAAAAAAGATTTATCTCATAATGATATTTCTATAATTGACTTAAAAAACAATCCAGTAGATGAAATCTGGAAAGATCGTCCCGCTCCGACTCATACCGAAGTTGAAATTTTTCCTGATGAATACAACGGATGTCCGAGTCCACAAAAACGACATAATCTTTCAGAGACTTTGCACGAATTGGAACAGGATGCCACCGTCTTGTGCGATCCGGAAAGCATCTGCTGGCTACTTAACATCAGAGGTCATGATCGCCACTGCCTGCCGGTGGTCAACTGCCGCATGGTTGCCTACGCTAACGGTACCCTTGAGTGGTATATATCCGATGATCATTTAAACGATGACACTCAAAAACAGCTTGAAGCACATATAGGCCATATCGATATATTTCCTGAAAAACGCTTTGATGAGGTACTGGAACGACTTGGTAATTCCTCATCGGCAGTATATGTTGACCCAGAAACTGTCAATGCCCACATTCTCACCATACTTTACAACGGCGGTGCCAAAGTCACTTTAGGCATGGGACTTTGTCAATTGCCCAAAGCTAAGAAAAATCACGTGGAAATTGCAGGAGAATACAAGGCCCATATAAAAGATGGAATTGCCATGTGTCGTTTTCTCGCTTGGCTCGACGAGTTAACCGCTATAGATAAAATGCCTTTCGATCATGAAGACTTTAAGCGACGTACAGCCGGTACCGATGAAAAAGTAATTGCTGGTCGGGCTCTTTCTTTCCGTAAAGTAGAAAGCGATTTTATTGAGCCTTCTTTTGATACCATCTCCGCAATCGGTACAAACGCCGCCATGGTGCATTACAACTACGCCGAATCGGATTGCATAAAATCTATAGGCGATGGACCTTTATACATGATAGATTCCGGAGCCCATTACTTAGACGGGACTACTGACATTACAAGAACAGTGCTTGTAGGACCTGGATTAACTGATGAAATGCGCCGCATGTACACACTTGTTTTAAAAGCTCACATCGCACTTTCTTCGGCTATATTTCCTTACGGAACATCAGGATTACAGCTTGACGCACTGGCACGACAACCTCTGTGGGAACACGGTTGTGACTTTGCTCATGGTACAGGTCACGGTGTGGGACACTTACTTTCAGTTCACGAAGGACCGCAAGCCATTTCATCTCATCGTAGCCTTGTTCCGTTAGAACCTGGTATGGTAGTGTCTGACGAACCTGGTTTTTATAAAGAAGGTGCCTTCGGTATACGTATAGAAAACCTGCTTGTTGTACAAAAATGTCAGCGTCCCGGGCTTACTCACATGTTGTGTTTTTGTCCTTTAACTCTAGTTCCTATCGACACTCGTTGTCTTGACACCGACTTGCTGACAACAAAAGAGCAAGAATGGTTAAATGATTATCATCAGAACGTTAGAAGTGTAATCACCAATGCGGCGTCCACTCTCACTGACAACGAAATTGCTTGGCTTACAAAAGCAACTCAACCCATATAGGAGATCCTTCATGTTTTTTCACAGTAACATTGCTGGGCAGCTTTACTGTCAAACCAGGCTGCAACAACTTTCCTATATCGCAGTAGATGCTGAAAATTATTCCGTACTTGAGACTCCTTCGCTGTTTCATAAGCGGATGTTGCAACTCATAGCGACGGCAAAACGCAGGATCATGATGACTGTACTGTATCTGCAGGATGATGACTGCGGCCGTGAAATTTTAAACGCTTTATATGAAGCCAAAAGCCATAACCCTCATCTTTATGTAAAAATTTATGTCGATTTTCATCGTGCTCAACGAGGATTAATCGGAAAAGAACCTTCTTTAGGCAACAGTGAACTTTATTATAAAGCCGCAGAACACAGTGATAATCCTCCCTCAATATACGGAGTACCTGTAAAGAGACGGGAACTTTTCGGGGTTATGCACTTAAAAGGATGTGTCTTCGACGACACTGTTCTTTATTCAGGAGCTTCAATAAATGACGTCTATTTGGACTTTCACGGACGTTACCGTTTGGATCGTTACCATGAAATTTGTTCTGAAAAGCTTGCTGATTCCATGTGCAATTTCGTAAATGAAGCATTTCACACCAACTATGCCGTTCAGGATTTTTCCCAAGGACCGGTAAAAACTGCAAAACAAATACGAGATGACATCAGAACTCTGACAAGACATTTGACTCAAACTCAATACCTATTCAAAGGAGACCATCTGCATAAAAATCAGATTGGGATCTGTCCGATTGCAGGTTTAGGAAAACGTCGTAACACATTGAACCGAGCCATTTTATGGATGATCGGAGCAGCTAAAAGTCATCTTTTTATCTGCACGCCTTACTTCAATCCCCCCAAGCAAGTACAACTTCAATTAGAAGCGGCATTGCATAGCGGAGTAAAAATAACATTATTAGTCGGAGATAAAACTGCCAACGATTTTTTCATCAAGTCAGATGAAAAATTTTCCACAGTTGGAGTTGTGCCGTATATATATGAGCAAAACCTAAGAGCATTTATGCAAAAACATCAAAAAAGCATAAACAACGGTCAGCTTGAAATAATGTTATGGAAAAACGGAGACAATACATTCCATGTCAAAGGGATGTTTACCGATCAAAATTACGCTCTCATCACCGGAAACAATTTAAATCCTCGTGCATGGGGGTTGGATCTTGAAAACGGTTTATTAATTTCCGACCCTTCGCATCTTTTACAGGAAAAATTCATACACGAGCAACTGTATTTACTGAAACACACTAAAAAAATTTCATCTGTTTCTGAATTAGAGTCTCCTGAACATTATCCTGAAGAAGTACAAAAAATACTCTCAAAAGTAAAAATGTTTAAAGCTTCAGTGATCATCAGACATCTACTTTAAGGTTTCTTCTCTCATGGCGGACAACAACGACTATTACATCAACAGTGCTGTTACCTCCTTAAAAGGAATTGGAAAAAAATATGCCGATATTCTGCAAAGCCAAGGCATATTGAATCTTTTTGACCTGTTGATCGATCTGCCTTTCCGTTATCTAGACGAAACCTTTATTACTTCAGCACGGGAAGCCGTACCGGACGGACGTTTCGTGCTCATGCATCTTAAAGTACGCAACAGCAAAACCTTTCAAGGAGGAAGAACAAGACTTTTCAAAGTGATTCTTGACGATGAAAGCGGTACTGTAGCAGCTGTTTTTTTCAATGCATACCCTGTATTCACCAATAACTTTAAATCAGGTTCTTCGCTGCTTGCTTTCGGTTCTATCAAACGTGACAACTCGGGCATCAAATGCTTGCAACATCCAAGAATTGAATTTTTACACAGTGAAGACTTGCCAAACTTAAAAAAATACTTAACTCCCATATACCACTTATCAGGA